>JAAZMF010000109.1 GCA_012798955.1 Bacillota bacterium
AAATCAACGGCCACATCCTTGTAGGCCGCAATAGCTTCCAGGGAGGGCCCGTAGCGATGGTGATCAGTCAAGGCCATAAAGTCAAATCCGACTTTGCGACAGGATGCAGCTACATATGCTGGAGATTCCATGCCATCAGAGTAATAGCTGTGCATATGCACATCACCCTTGTAGGGCTTTCGGACAAATAGGTCTGGCTCCAGTGAATAGACACAGAAGGTGCCAATTACTCTCTGCTTATCTTCTACAATGCGCGTAACATGGAAGACATGCTCTTGCTCACCTGCAAAATGGTAGGGTATAACCAATGCTCCGTCTTGCCCGGTAGCGGAGAACTCCTTCTTTGGGTAGCCATCGCTCCAAAATTCCTTGGGATAGTAGGTCACTTCATACTCTACTCCATCTTCAAACCGGCTGTGATCATATAAACCTTTGATGGTGATCGTAGTCTTGGTATCTGAGGGCACAACTAAGGGAGTAACTTGAAAGTATTCATGCTCTAGCTGCATCAGCTCGTCCTCCTTGTAGGTAGCATGGTATTGTGAGGGAATATCTGTCCTTTTGACCATATCTAGGCCCGGGGGATAGTTTATAGCCAGAGCTTCTTTGCGCTTTAGGTTTTTCCTTGTTTCCAGCAAGCTAGATTATACCTGGGATGCCATAGCTAAGAAGACCATAGCTGCCTATAGGGATGTTCTTGACTCTAAAGGCTGTTGGTGATTTTTCGGCAAGCAGGATTTTTGCCGAGGGCAACTAAGCAAGGTAGGGTATGATGACTAGAGGAGGCCTCCCATGATAACCGCCCACTACTTAACTAAGACCTTTGAGACTAGGGTTCCAAAGGAAGGGCGCTTTGCCGCCTTTCGTTCCCTATTTCACAGTGAATATAAAGAAAAGCGGGCTGTAGATGATGTATCCTTCCAGATTGATGAAGGAGAGATTGTTGGGTACATAGGACCCAATGGTGCAGGCAAATCCACCACCATCAAGATGCTTTCCGGTATTTTGGTACCCACCGAGGGTGAAGTAGTGATCAATGGCCTTGTACCCCATAAACAACGGAAACAACATGCTCTGCAAATAGGTGTTGTCTTCGGGCAGAAGACATCTTTATGGTGGGATGTACCCGTTATCGAGAGCTTTAAATTACTTAGGGACATGTATAAAGTGCCGGAGGATAGGTATCAACGGAACATCGAGCTTTTCTCAGACATTTTGGGCTTGCAGGAGTTTATAGATAAACCAGTACGCCAGTTAAGCCTTGGCCAGAGGATGAGGGCAGACCTTGCTGCAGCTTTGCTCCATGAGCCAAAACTGCTTTTCTTAGATGAGCCTACCATTGGGCTAGACGTGGTAACAAAGGAAAATCTGCAGCAATTTATCAAAGAGATCAATAGTCTGCATAAAGTCACGGTGCTAGTAACTACCCACGATATGCATGATCTGGAGAAGCTCTGCTCCCGGGTGATCATTATCAATGACGGGCGCCTAGTATACGATGGCTCCCTAGAGAATATTCGGCATCAATACGGAAGAGAGCGTATATTGGTGGCTGAATTTGAGCGGGATGTACCCGATGTTGAGTTGCCTTGGGCAAGACTGGTTTACCGGGAAAAACGTAAACAGGGCTATGCCTTTGATCGATTTGAGACTACAGCGGCAGACGTCCTTGCCGCCCTATCCGCCACAGGCTATCCCATCATAGACATCTCCATTGATGAGCCTGATATCGAAGATATCATTCGTCACATTTACAGGGGAGGATACCATGGGGAGGTAAGTGCTTGATGAGAGCTTTTCAGGCTTTTGTCCGCCAAGCGTTCCATAATACTAGCATCTACCGATTCTCATTTTGGATGCAAATTGTGTATGCGTTTATCACCATGTATAGCGCCAAATGGATTTGGCTTACACTACATGCCCAATCTCCGGAAACCGTAGGGATCGGAGTGGGAGAAATAACCACCTATGCCATGGTGGCCATGTCACTAGAGATGATTTTCTGGCCTTCCCGGTATGGGCCACAGAACTATATGGCAAGGCAAGTGAGGACTGGGGCTATTGATACTGACTTACTCAAACCAATGGATTTCCAGGCCTACATGCTGGGACGCAATCTGGGGGAGATTATCTTTCGCTTCTTTGTGCTAGTCTTGCCAACATGGGTTGTCGGGGTGATGATTCTAGATATGCAGATGCCCGCATCTTTGCTTGATGGGGTTTTGTTTGTGATCAGCCTTAGCCTAGGATATTTGGTTCTTTTCTCCATGAATTTCCTTTTTGGTTTGCTTGCCATGGTAGCTATTAATATACAATACATAATGTGGGCCCATAATGCCATGGTAAGGTTCTTTGCGGGACAACTCATTCCTCTGTGGCTGTTTCCCGGTGCCTTACGTACCCTTGCATATATCCTGCCTTTCCGATGCATATATTCAATCCCCTTGACGTTCTATATTGGCAATGTACCTACCGAGAGGATCTTATCAGACCTGCTATTACAAGTTGTTTGGGCAGCTGCACTGACCATAATCGGTCGACTACTTTGGAGGCGAGTACATTTCCGCTTGGCTGTGCAAGGGGGCTGATACCATGCTACAGGAAATCGCAATCTACGGAAAGCTAGCTACAATGGCACTCAAGGGGAAAATGCAGTATCGGATGGATTTCTTTGCCGGTCTTGCTGGGGTGTTTATCTTAAACGGTATGAATATCGCGTCCTTAGGTGTGCTTACATACCGCTTCGAGACCTTAGGTGGCTGGGATATGGGGGAGCTTCTATTTCTCTATAGCCTATTTATGATCTGTAGAAGCGTCTACAGCACTTTCCTTCAGCATGTAGAAGCTTTGGAGGAGGAGATCGCCCAAGGGACCTTAGATCGCTTCCTAACTAGGCCAGTTAGCCCGTTGCTGCAGTTAATCGGGCAAGATGTCCAGTATATCGGGGTCGCTGACTTTCTCTTTGGGTTAGCTTGCTTTTATACTTCAATTTCACTGATTCGTCCTGCATGGGGATTCATAGATATTGTGTGGCTGGTGGCATTTCTAGTTAGTGGTGTTATCATAGAGACATCTATTTCGCTTCTATGTGCTAGTGTGGCATTTAAGGCTGTGAGGGCAAATGTCTTGCGGGACATAATCATGCGCACCAAGGTTATCACTCAGCAGTACCCTATTGCTGTTTTTGGTGATGCTTTTAGGGTGCTAGTCACAGGTTTTGTACCCATTGCCTTTATCAATTACTATCCTGCGGTATTCTTGTTAGGCAAAGAGACTGCCGCACCCCTTTGGTTAAGCGGGTTATCTCCATTGGTAGCCACTGTGCTAGCCTTATTGGCACTAACGGCATGGAACAGGGGATTGGCTAATTACTCCAGTACCGGCAACTGATGGGCGGCAATGTAAGGCAAATAGGGACTTTTGGTTGAGTTACTGCTTTTGTCACGGGGACTATGGGGTATAATTGATTTATACTTGGCACTAGAAACGGGTTCGAGGTGATTTGGTGATTAAAGCGGTTCTATTCGATTTAGACGGCACTTTAGTACACTATGACTATGAAGCCTTTATAGAGGCTTACCTAAGTGCCGTGGCAGGCAAGGTGGCCGGGCTAGTTGACCCAAGGAGGTTTGCGAAGCAACTCATGAAGTCAACGGAAGCCATGATTAGCTCTTTGGATCCCATGAAGACAAATATGGAGGTTTTTTGGGATGATTTCCCCGGCAAAGTCGGGGTTCCTATGGAAGTCTTGGAGCCAGTGTTAGATGAGTTTTACACAAGGGATTTTCCCAATATCCAAACCGTTCTAGATGTCAGACCAATTCCTGCCGCCCGAAAGCTCATAGAGGGTCTACTGGAAGACGGATATGAGGTGGTGATTGCCACCAATCCGGTATTTCCTGCCGTCGCCATCCAAGAACGCATGCGGTGGGGAGGCATTGATGGCTTGCCATATCACTTGATCACAACGTATGAGACATCTAGGTACTGCAAGCCTAATGTGGAGTACTATGGGGAGATCCTCGAACATATCGGTCGCAAGCCCACGGAATGCATCATGATTGGCAATAACACTTGTGAGGATCTAGTGGTCAAAGATCTAGGAGTTACTACGTACCTCGTGGAGGATTGCCTCCTAGATATGGGACCCTTTAGGCGAGAGCCTGACTACCGGGGAAGCTTCACGGATTTGGTGGCGTTTTTCGATAGTAATGTGTTTTTCACTACGGCGTAGGCTGAATCAGAGTGCGATAGCCAATTTCACCCAAATGAAACCATGATGTGTCATATTTACAGACCCCATGAATAGCAAAAACCCCGCCTTAGCAGGGTTTTCATTGGTCGGGCTGACAGGATTCGAACCTGCGACCTCATGACCCCCAGTCATGCGCGCTAGCCAAACTGCGCCACAGCCCGATTTTACTTTTGCCATCTTCCTTTGACAAAACCTATTATAGCATCGTCGTGGCAGGATTGCAAGGGTATTTGACCCGCATTTCCTTATCTCGAGATCATGGCACGATATAGGATCCTATCCGTCCGCATTAAGGGAGCT
Organism: Bacillota bacterium; assembly: GCA_012798955.1. Lineage (GTDB taxonomy): Bacteria > Bacillota > Limnochordia > DTU087 > DTU087 > JAAZMF01. Next base: position 4,556 of record JAAZMF010000109.1, read on the forward strand.
CAACCTCAGTAACACTCTCTACCCGAAGCCCATCAAAAGTGAAATGGAGGATATAAGGCATTTTGTCTACAATACGGCAAAAATCTCCATAGCCAAAAGAGGAGTCAGTAGTTGATGATAGTGCCTAGGGCTGTGCCGTGCGTACCGATGGCTATGCTCTCTCCAAAACTAGCTTTGATCACCTTCTCTAGCGCGGCGATGTTCCTTGTTTGGACTTCTCTAAGGGATTCTCCATCCCCGTTTCGGTAGTCGAGATCCTGCCATTGCTGTTTCGCAAACCCGAAGAAATCGTCAACCCAGCCCCCCGTACACCGTTCACGGAAATCATCTACCAAGATGACTTGAGTCCCAATAGAGTTAGCTAAATCGCGAACGGTTTCCACTGCCCTAAGATAGGGACTAGAGTATACCTTCGAAATACCTTTGCCAAGGAGCACAGCGCTAACTTTCTTGCTGTCAGCCTTGCCTACCGCGGTCAATGGACGAATGTCCTCCTGCCTTATGAATATGTCAGACTGAGCGTGACGGACGAAATACACGTTAGTAATCAACTAGACCCTCCTTGCGTTACCAAATTGAGTGTTTTGTTCTTCGGCAAACTAGTTTGGACTAGGTAGACGTCGCCTAGCTTTCCATGCCTATGGCCCTCACAAGACCTCAAATCGGCAATATCTTAAAGAAAAACAGGATTCCCCTGACATACTGACCAAATATCTCGCGAAATGCAGTATTCCTTCCATGTTTAGGCATCATCTAGTGGAATTCCTGTCTGTGTCAATGCTCGATCTGGTAGAAGAGATGGCGAAGTCACACTATCGGTGAGCAGCGAGTGACAGAAAATACATACTTATGCAAAGAACCGTTGACAAATCAGGTTGACCGTAGCCATAATGGTGAGGAGGATTGGATCGGGCATGGATGGAGGCGGCGTCACCGCAGTTCGCCGAATCGTGTGTCTGGCCGCATCAAGGTAGATAGAGACCAAGGATCCACGCTTCTAGTGAAAGGAGGTAGCGGAGAATGGAACAGACGCCTTTGGTTAGGCAGGAAGGCGAATACTCGCTTGGTACATACAGAAAACCATTATACGGTATTGCCACAATTGTGCTGTTCCTTGTTCAACTATTTGTCAGTAGGATTGGAAGGGTCGCTGCCAATCTGTTTTCCTATGAGAAATTCGACCCCTATAATCTCTATGCATGGTTGTCCGTACATCATACAATTCAAATGCTTGTTGCTCTAGCCCTCATTGTCTTGCTAAGCAAACGGGCAAAGATTGATTTCGGTTTTAGGCTTGGAGACACCAAAAAAGAAACCAAGTATTTGATGATGTATACTGGTGCTTTTGCCATATATACGCTTGTATGCCATGTGCTGATGCGTATCTACAGCATGTTGCCCACGTATAATTTCCCGCTAAATAGCGTTAATGTTCTTGGAACCTTGGGCTTTCAACTTTTCTTAAGCGGGACTTCTGAGGAGATTCTGTTTCGGGTGATACCTATTACATTGTTAGTCTATGCATTTGGAGAAGGTACCAACTCAAAACGGCAAACTAGTCTAGAGACAATTATTGCATCATGCTTGTTCTCCATTGCCCATATCACATGGTCCTTGTCTCCATTCACCATCAGCATAAATTATTGGCAATTATTCTACGCTTTCGTACTAGGTGTTTTGCAGGGAAGGGCTTACCAAAGAAGCCACAGTGTTCTATACCCCATGTTGATGCATAGCATAAGCAATGTGCTGATGGTAGGAACAGGGTATATCTTTGCGCTATTTTAACGCAAAGACGCAGATACGTTGACAAGGTTACCTGTGTGATGTATATTCACTGTCTATGGGCATGTTACTATATACTCTCATAGCGAGCCCAGGATACTACATGCAGAAGGGGGAAGTGGCGTTTGTACTTATGTTTGCGATTCTAGCTTTGTTGGCCATTGCTTTCATCGGCCTGTCTATTTGTAGGAGAGGGGAATTCCTAGATTATCTATTACCGAAATTGGTAGCCATTGATGGAGGGGTGACTTGAAGTGGAGTATGTCGGATATCTGGCACCGGTGGCCTTCGTGTTCGCTCTAGCGGCTCTGTCTCAGGTAGGGGCCCTTAAGAAAGAAGTAGAGCAGCTGAAAGTGGAATTGGAGAGACTAAAGAAGGACTAGATGCTGTGTATTTCCAGGCCTATGGGCAAGTGCAGTAGAATTACGTTTCTAGCCGGAGGTAGAGCTATGCGCCGTACACTGATTGGTTTGCACACCTTTGTGGGGATAGGAGCGTTAGCTGGAGGTGCGGCGGCACTTCTAAATCCCTATGAGCCATTAGGAGTGCCAGTCGACGCTTTGGAGTTTTCACCATTTGACAACTACTTGATTCCTGGTATTATTCTATTCACCGTTATCGGTTTAGGAAGCATCAGCAGCGCGCTGCTGCTTTATTCTGGCTCTAGGTTTCGTGGATGCGTGAGCGCCACCTTTAGCTGGGCTTTGGTTATCTGGATTGTCGTTCAGTGTCTCATGTTGAGAACGATTCATTTTCTGCATATTACCTTCCTGGCTATCGGGGTAACCGAAGTCATTTTGTCAACGGCAACCATGCTTAGGCATGAGTTGTTTCCGCTCAACGTGATTATGCGCATCTTCCGGGAAAAGCATCTATACCGCTAGTCCATGCATAATATCCCTCAAACGCATTACAATGTACATGCCATTTTTGTAGTCCAGAATTTCTGAGCCTAATACTTGTGCGAACTGTTGGCAAAGTCCGCCGTTCATCCCAATCCCTCCAACTAAGACAGTCAGTGATGCTATGTTCTATGACGATAATGGAACTGGCCGTCAATGGACATGAAGAGACAGATGAACCCCATGGTTACGAAGAGAGCCGGTGGTATTCATAAGGCGCTCGTGGTATCCCTCGATGCTCCTTTGTGGAAGTAGCATCTTCACAATCCATATCTGTCATGATATAGTATACCTGTTATATCATTTGGGTGTAGGGGGAGTTTCATGACAGAACCATTGTATAGACAGATTCATACAGAGTTGCGAGGCCAAATTATCGATGGCAAGTATCCGCCTGGAGCAAAGCTTCCATCGGAAAAGGATCTGTGCGAACAGTATGACATAAGCAGGATCACGAGTCGCAGGGTGATGGAGATGTTAGCAGATGAAGGGCTCATTGTTCGTCAGCCGGGACGGGGCTCTTTCGTGGCTGACGAAGTATCTGTACATGAGCTTTCCGCCATTTCACCCAAGGAAAAAACCTTGATTGGGTTCGTCATAACGGATTTTGATGCTAGCTTTGGCACAAAATTGATTTCCGGTGTCGAAAGAGCCGCCGCTCAGCAAGGGGCTTTCCTGGTCCTGAAGCGTTCTTTTGGTATCCCGGACAAGGAAGAGAAGGCGATTGAGGAGCTGCTAGATCTGGGGGTGACAGGGCTTTTAGTATTGCCGGCTCAAGCGGAGCATTTCAGTGACAAGATCCTGCAATTGGTTATAGATAGATTTCCCCTTGTTCTAGTTGATAGAGATCTTAAAGGCGTGGCAACCACTTCGGTCAGCAGCGATAACGTTGCTGGTGCACTGTTGGGGGTAAAATATCTACTCAACTGTGGTCATAGGCATATCGGGTTAGTAAGTCCCCCCTCTATGGAGAGTACAACCATAGATGATCGGATAATGGGTTTCGTGCACGCCCATGCCGAGGCCGGCGTGGCCTTTAATAAGGACCATTGGATCAATGTCACCTCCACTTTGCCGGGCTCTTTTTACGATGACAATATTGAAGCAGATATTGAAAACATCAAGTTACATTTGGAGGCTCACCCCGAGCTCACGGCTTTGTTTGCGATAGAACATAACATTGCCTTGCTTATCGTGGAGGCCGCTAAACGGTTGGGTAGAGCCATACCGGCCGATCTTTCTGTTGTTTGCTTTGATAGTCCCGATGTGGATATTGAGGAGCATCGATTCACCCATCTTGAGCAAGACCAAGAACGCATGGGCCAACTGGCGGTGGACGCATTGTTGACTATGATCCAAGGTGGGGAAGCTCCAGAGAAGATCAGCATTGATGCTAAGTTGATCGTGGGAAGCTCGACTAAATGCACACTCGTCTAGGGAGAAATGCTACCAAACCTTCGCTGGATAACTGTCATACCATATGAGTGCAAATGTACTATATTGGGCATTGACATATAACATTATGCCATATAAGATAGGGGTGGGTCCATGAAGTGAGCAATGACAAAGGGGGAGAAAAATGGAACGAAAAATGTCCAAGTGGATGATAGTCGGTTTGCTCTGTGTCGCTATGTTAGGCGGGGTTCAAGTAGCATCCGCGGCGCGTACTGAGGTGATATTTTGGGGAGATTGGGGCGGGGAAGGGGCCAAGCAGTTTGAGACTATGGTAGATGCGTTTAATGCATCTCAGGATCAAATCCAAGTTAAGTACGTTCTGCAACAAGACATGATCACACGGTTTCTCACTGCATCAGCCAGTGGCACAGCGCCCGACGTCATGTTTTGGGATCGATGGCGTACAGCCCAATACGCCCCCCGAGGTGTGCTACAGCCCATCAACCAATTTATGGAGATTGATGGAATCTCATCGGAAGATTTCTATTCTGAAGCGCTTAGGGAGCTCTCACTAGATGGAAACCTGTACGGCCTTCCATTGACAGTGGATGCCCGGGCGCTTTTCTACAATAAGACCCTTTTTGCGGAAGCGGGACTTGAGCCCCCGGCAACCTGGGATGATTTGCGTCAAGCGGCCATCGCACTTACCAAATGGGAAGGCAATCGGATGGTGAGATCCGGATTCTCACTAAATGATGTGGGCCTATTTAACATGTGGCTACAGCAGTCCGGTGGCCAAATGGTATCGGAAGATGGGAGCAAGACTGCCTTTAATAGCCCTGAGGGCATTAGAGTCTTGGATTTTTGGAGCACTTTACTTAACCAGGATAAGGTCTACCGGATCGGATTTGAACAAGGCCTTGGCGAAGGTCAAGATCTCTTTGTAACCGGCCAGATTGCCATGCTTTATACCGGCCCTTGGATGATATCGACATATCAGAAGTATGGTAGTGATCTTGATTTTGGCATCGTACCCCCGCCAGCTGGTCCTGACGGACATCAAGGCAGTGGCATGGGTGGTTTTGGGCTTGTAATACCAGAGGCATCTAAGCAAAAGGAAGCGGCTTGGGAGTTTATCAAATGGTGGCTGGCTGAACCTGAAAATGCCCTCTTGTGGGCCAAGACCAGCAAGAATGTCCCCGGCAACTTGAAGGCTATCGAAGATCCGTTTTTCCAGACAGATCCATTCTGGAAGCCAATCCTCGAGACTCTTGAATTCGCTAAGATACGTCCCACGCATACAGGCTATGCTGCTATGGAAGTTGATGCTGTTATCCCTACTCTGCAGCTTTTCTTGGAAGGGAAACTCACCGCTGAGCAGGCACTTAAACAGGCGCAAGAGCAAGGTGATGCCATCTTGCGTCGGTACAACCGCTAGTTGCTTGATCATGACTACCGAAAGTTATGGGGAGGGGCTTCGGCTCCTCCGCCTTTTTCGAGGCAAGAGGAGGGACTTTGGGTTGAGGCAAAGTCGTTTGGGTCGGCACCAAGAGCTAATGGGATACCTGTTTATAGCGCCCACCCTCATATTGTTTACCCTATTCACCCTTGTGCCCATTGGGATGGCCCTTTTCCTTAGTTTCACCAATTATGATGTTGTCAGCCAATGGGATTGGGTTGGTTTGCGAAACTACGAGTGGTTGAAATGGGATGCAGTGTTCTGGAAGGCTTTTGGCAATGTGATCCGTTTTAGCGTTATGTTTGTACCACTCAATATTGTCCTATCTTTAGGTGCCGCTCTGCTGCTCTCTAGAGGTCGGCCGGGGGTGAAACTCTTCCGCACTTTCTATTATCTACCTACGGTCACTTCAGCTGTGGCAGCATCCATCGTATGGTTTTGGCTACTAAATCCTGAGTTTGGGTTGATTAATCAAGGGCTTCGTATGATTGGAATTCAGGGGCCAGCATGGCTAGCACAGACAGAAACAGCCATGATATCGGTTGTTATGGTCACTCTCTGGATTAGTATAGGTAGCAACATGGTTATTTACCTAGCTGGTATTCAGGGGATTCCTGAGTATCTCTATGAGGCGGCCAGACTTGACGGAGCAAACAGCTGGAATTGCTTCTATTACATCACCTGGCCATCCCTTAGGCCAACCACGTTTTTCGTGAGCACCATGAGTATCATATCGGCATTGCAGATATTTGATCAGGCCTTTGTGCTGACCCAAGGGGGACCGGCAAACTCTACGAAGACAGTTGTCTACCATATCTACCAGACCGGTTTCACTCAGCTGGAGATGGGCTATGCATCAGCCCAGGCTTTCGTATTGGCTCTGGTTATCTTGGCGTTTAGCCTAGCCAACTTCTGGGTGAATAGGGAGGGGGACAATCCGTGGCATCAAGACGTAGACTAAGACCCTGGGCAGTATCGGTATATTATGTTCTGTGCTCAATTCTCGCCATTATTATGGTCCTGCCGCTAGTCTGGGCTGTCCTGACTTCTTTGAAACCCGATGTGGAGATATTCAGGTTTCCACCAACTTGGTTGCCATCAAAGCCGACATTTAGACACTACATAACGGCTTTTACGACGGTTCCCTTCGGACGATATTTTCTCAACAGCCTATTTTTGGCTACCATGGGAGTTTTGCTTAATCTGTTCTTTGGTTCACTTAGTGGCTATGCATTTGCCAAATTACAGTTTAGAGGACGGGACATGATCTTTAGGGTGTTGGTGATGGCCATGATGATTCCCAGTATCATCACTCTGATTCCGACGTTCTTGGTCCTTAAAAGCTTTCCCTTAGTAGGTGGGAATGATATATTCGGCCACGGTGGATTAGGATTCCTAGATTCTTACTGGGCAGTGATTATCCCTGGTGCTTCGGGATCATTTGCTGTGTTTTTTATGCGTCAATTCTTTCTGACACTACCCAACGATTTGATGGAGGCAGCTAGGATCGATGGGTGTAGTGAGTTCCGCGTCTATTGGAATATATATCTCCCGCAGACTAAGCCCGCCTTGGCGACCTTGGCTATCTTTACGTTCCAGGCCGGCTGGAACAACTTCTTATGGCCAATCATCGTGCTAAGTGATCCCAATATGGCCACAGTACAGATGGGATTGCAGTCGTTTTCCTATAACTATCATACCAACTATGGAGCCATGATGGCGGCCGCATGTGCTGTTATGCTACCGGTGGTAGTTTTATTTATCTATTTACAACGGTTTTTCGTCCAGGGAATCGCATTTTCTGGGATCAAATAATAGGAGTGATATATTGTATGACTACGCACATAGCCTGGGACAAGCGTGCCGATGCAGCCCACAAGACCCTCGAAAAACGGTTTTGGAATGCTGACCTTAGTGTTTACAGTCCTTCTTATCCATGGGCAAACGATCGAATAGAAGATCCCTTCCACTATTGGTGGCAAGCCCACGCCTTAGATGTTCTAGTCGATGGGCTAGAGCGCACAGGCGATCCGTTCTATGAAAATCGAATTAATGAGTTGCTCCACGGTGTGATCATTAGCAACGAAGGCTCAATCACAAATAACTATTACGATGATATGCTTTGGATGGCCTTAGCTTTGCTAAGGGCCCATAACTTGACCAAGAGCAATGCCTATTTGGGATACAGTCGTGTTCTCTGGAATGACATCAAGACTGGGTGGAATGACCATTGTGGTGGTGGCATCGCATGGCGTAAACAGCAACTTGATTACAAGAATACCCCTTCTAATGGACCAGCTGTGATTTTGGCCGCAAGACTCTACCAGCTAGAGGGCCAAGAGGAGGATCTAGATTGGGCCAAGCGTATCTTCCATTGGCTGACTAAGCATTTGGTGGATCCCGAAACGGGTTTCGTCTGGGATGGCATGAATCGTGAGCAAGATGGCAAGATAGATAAAGATTGGGAGTATACATATTGTCAAGGTGTGTATATGGGCGCCGCCCACGAGTTATTCAAATGTACAGGGGACAGCACATTTTTGGCAAAGGCGTCTCGAACAGCGGATACTGCCATTGTCCATTTGGCAAACGATGACTTAGTTCTACTAGCTGAAGGTGATTCCGATGGCGATTGTGGTTTGTTTAAGGGTATCTTTGTGCGGTACTTAGCCAATCTCGTCATGGAGAATGGCAACCCATTATGGCAAGAGTTTTTCCTTGCTAATGGTCACAGCCTTTGGGAGAGGGCGCGATCACCAGAGGGATTTTTCGCAAATTCTTGGGAAGGGCCAGTCAAAACCCCAGTATCGCTTAGCGTGCAGTTGAGTGGGACGATGCTCCTTGAAAGCCTAGCTAGAATGCAGCAGTCAGGGAACCTATAGTGTTCAAAAGGTTTTTTCAAAGGCCAAAACCAGGGGCATGGCTACCGTGCCCCTGTTAGCGCCACCGTTCAGAACTTAGCTCAGGGGATCCTCTTCCATCAATTCTAAAGCTGACCAAAGAACTCCAAATTAGCGTTATTACTACCAAACGAGCATACGAGGAATTGGAGTAGGATAGATTAATCATCACGATCCCTAGCAAGGGCTTCTATGTGGCAGATATGATTCCGCCGTTCTGCGGGAATCCAGAATGCGGGTGGTGGAAAGCAAACTTCAGGTTCTACACGTCGAGAGTTCTAGGGAGGCCTAGGCCTGTTCCAAAATAGGGCAAGGGTACCACCCGGCCTGAGGAGGTCATATGCCTTCTTGTATCCGACCCCGGGTGGTACCCAATGGAAGGCGGTATAAAGGCCACCTTATCTTAGTGGGAGCGGGCTACTTCTATTGTGCAACATTGGCCACCATTGGAAACCCCGATCTGCATAATGGAATGGCTGGTTGCTCGTCCTAGGGGCTCACTTGCCTCCTAGCTAATCTGCATAACCCCATCTTTGAGTATTACAGTACCTGTATTAGTCACTACTGTGGGGTTTCGTACTATGCCATCAAGATGAATCGGTACATCAACATTACCACCCATGGATATGCTGTTCCCGAGGGCGATGTGGATAGTTCCAAGCACCTTTTCATCCTCAAGGACAGCGCCGGTGATCATGGCCGCCGGGTTAGTTCCAATGCCTAGCTCAGCTATGTTATAGGCATCGGGACCAAGGGGCTCTAGAAGACTATGTAATCTGGCTGCAGCAGTTCCTCCGGTGATGGAGGTAGCAAGGCCATCTTCGATTACCACAGTAAGTGGCTCTGTGAGCTTACCTGCACCTGACATTGAGCCATCGATGACGAGGGTGCCATGGGTGCCGCCCTCTAGTGGCGCAAGGGCAACTTCACCGGCGGGCAGATTGCCAAAATCGCCTGGGCTATGCAGTAACCCACTTTCATACATGATAGGCCGGCCCTCAAAGGGGATGTGTAAGTTAGTGCCGGTGGCAGATTCTACATGGACGCTAGTTGCTCCTTGCAGAACCTTACTAATCGCCTGTCCTAGTCTAGCGACTTCGCTATAGTCGGCCTGCATGGTGCGAATTAGCATATCCTCAGTAATACCGGGAAGGGATGCGATTCGAGCCCCCGCTAAGTTGGCATCCCGTCGGGCCTTGGTATGGCTTAGTGAACGACTGGTTATACAAAGCACAATATCGGAATTGGCCATGGCGCTAGCTACCGGGGCAGGTGGTTCTTCACCATCCCGAGAGCGAACGTTCATTTGCACGGTTACTGCCTCTAAGCCCTCCTTAGCGGCAATATCCAATATAGCTTGGGCAATGGCACTCTTCGGTTCATCATAGACAATACATAGGATTTCTCCGGGTTTTGCCCCCATACATTGCATTAACACGGTGTGGGCCGCTTTAGCTAGTCCTTGCATCATATTTCTCCTCGCTTTCCTCTAGCATAGATAGCTATCTGAGTATACTCGTAGTCTGTAACATCCAAAAAAGTTCAGTCCAAAAGGCCTTGGACTTGGCGGTAGTCAATTCGAGACAGATACTAAGCACTAGCTACAGTAGAAGTATCTTGCTCCACGGCCTCGTCATCGCGCATTGCCAGTACCGTACCAATAATCACGATGATTCCCCCAATGATGGAGGTTACAGCCGGCACCTGTCCGAGGAAAAAGTATACCCAAACAGTCTCGGCAACCGGCGATGCGAGCATTACTAAGGATACTGCGGAGGCCTTAACGTATTTCAAGGCCCAGTTGAAAATCCCATGACCTAAAGCAGTGGAGATTAGACCTAGTGCCAGAAGGTGGACAAAGCTCTTGGGGCTGGAAATGGTGAGGGGCGTACCGGTAGCAAGGCTCAAGATGGCCACCACTACCATGGAGCTACTATACACGACTAAAAGATAGGGCAATATGTCAAGGTGTTGGCGTAACGCTCGGCCAGCCACAAAATACAGGCTAATCATCAGGGCACAAATAAGTGCAAGCATATCACCAAAAAGGGCAGTGCTGGTCACGGTTAGCAGATCTCCACCACCTACGATTAGGCCACCAATAACTGCCAAGGCTATGCCGAATCTAACCCGAAGACCAATGCGTTCCTTTAGGAATATCGATGCTCCAATGGCAACAAATACTGGCTGCAAAGATGCCAAAGCGCCAGCGGAGGCCACTGAGGTGTAATTTAGGGAGGCAATATATGTCACTAGATGCAGACCAAAGGATATACCCACTAATAGGCACCACACAAGATGTCTCTTCTTAATGGCTTTTAGCTCTCCCCAACCCCTAATTGCCATAACTGGGATGAAAAACAGTACCGCAAAAAAGAGACGGTAAAACGCTACTACAAAGGGTGGCTCTCCACTAGCAATGATAAACGTTGCCGCGAAGGAAGTGCAAAGGGCCCCAAACCAAAGGGCCATCTGTGGATTGATAGATCTTCTCATGGTTCGCCTCTACTTTCCATGCAAGTGACAAGCAACATAGTGATTAGGTTCAACTTCTATTAGTTCGGGTTCTTGATTGCGACAGACATCCATGCATTTGGGGCAGCGAGTATGGAATCGGCAGCCCGATGGAGGATCTAGAGCCGATGGTATCTCATCGGTCATCGGGACTGTGGCCAATCGTTTGCCCACAATAGGCCTTGGTATAGCATCTATTAAGGCATTAGTATATGGATGCAGTGCATGGGTGAACAGAGCCTCGTTATCGGCGATCTCAATGACTTTGCCTAGATACATGACAGTCACCCGGTGGCAAAAATGTCTGACCACTCCCAAGTCATGGGTTATGAAAAGGTAAGCCATTCCCATTTCATCCTGCAATTCTTTGAGCAGCTCTAGGATTTGGGCCTGTACTGAAACGTCTAGTGCCGATGTTGGTTCATCTAGCACCAAGAACATGGGCTCTACAGCCAAGGCCCTTGCTATAGAGATCCGCTGACGTTGCCCTCCCGAAAACTCATGGGGGAAGCGATAGAGGTGCTCTCTGTTTAGCCCGACTCTTTGGAGCAGGGTGAGGACTCGTTCCTCCAGTGCTTGACCCTGGGCAAGCTTGTGAACTTTGAGGGGCTCACCGATAATGCCTTTGACAGTAAATCTTGGATCTAGAGAGCTGTATGGATCTTGGAAAACAAGTTGGGCCTTTTGGCGGATGGCCCGCATGTCCTTTTCCCCAAGATGTGTGATATCCTCTCCGTCTAGTAGGACCTGTCCGGCATCTGGCTCTGTGAGCCTGAGGATCGTCCGCCCTAAGGTAGTTTTTCCACACCCAGATTCTCCTACCAGACCCACCGTCTCGCCGGGATAGATACTCAGATCTACATTATCTACGGCCCTAACAAAGCCCTCGGGCTTACCCAATAGGGATCGCCCTACAGGGAAGTATTTCTTGAGCCCCCGTAGTTCTAAGATGGGATTTGGTGAGGTATTACTTCTGTTGTATACAGGTTGTGCTGTAGTCACTTGATTGCCCATGCTAATTCACCTCCCCATGACAAGCCACCCAGTGTCCGGGCCCAATTTCCCGAAGGGATGGCCGATTACCATTTTGGCAAATGGGCAATAATTGGTTGCATCTAGGGTGGAAGCGGCACCCTAAGGGTGGACTAAGCAGGTTTGGTACAGAGCCTGGGATGGTCTCAAGCTTAGCCCGCCGCTCTTCTATAGAAGGAATTGCCCTCAATAGACCTTGGGTATATGGATGCCTAGCATCTTCAAAGATCTGCTCTGTGTTACCAACTTCCACAATGTTGCCGGCGTACATCACACCCACTCGATCACAAGTCTCCGCCACTACACCTAGATCATGGGTGACTAATAGCAAAGACGTCTCGTATGCCTCCTGCATGGCTTTCATTAACCTTAGGATTTCTGCCTGGGTTGTTACGTCTAGAGCAGTAGTAGGCTCATCGGCAATTATCAGCGCCGGTCGCCCGGAAAGGGCCATGGCAATCATCACCCGTTGCCTTTGCCCACCAGATAGCTCGTGGGGGTATTTACCCAAAAGCTCCTTGGGATCAGGTAGGGCCACTGCATCCAAAAGCTCTAGCGCTTTGTCCCGGACCTGGGCTTTGTCCAACTTTTCCTTGCTATGCAACCGGATAACCTCAGCAAGTTGAAACTCAATGGAAAGCACAGGGTTTAGAGCAGTAGCTGGTTCCTGGTAGATCATGGCGATGCGCTTACCTCGGATCTGGCGCATTTCACGCTCCGATTTTTTCGTCAGATCCTCACCCTCGAACCAAATATGGCCCTGGTCTATAGTTGCCTTCTCGTCTAGGAGACCCACAACAGAAAAAGCAGTCACTGATTTACCGCAACCGGTTTCACCTACAAGACCCACTACTTCATTGGGGGCAATTTCTAGATCCACGCCATTCAGGGCCCTGACCTGGCCGCGATAGGTATCAAAACTGATGTGTAGATCTTCAATGTGTAAGAGAGAATTATTGGAAGCCATTATTTTCTACTCCTTGGATCCATAATAGTGCGTAGGCCATCTCCAATAAGATTGAAGGCCATGACTGTCATGAAAATCGCCGCACCGGGAAAAGTGATATACCACCAAGCATCGGAGAGGTGGGATCGGGCTGTTGTCACCATTACACCCCACTCGGGTGTTGGTGGTTGAGCACCAAAGCCTAAAAAGCTTAGTCCCGCCGCAGTCAAGATCACAGAACCCATGTCCAGCGTGGCAAGGACCACAATGGGGGACAGGGAGTTAGGCAACACATGGGTGAGCATAATCCGAGAACGGCTTACTCCAAGGCACCTCGCAGCCTCGATATAAGTGCTTTCTCGAATGGATATGGCTTGCCCCCGTGCAACCCTGCAAAAACTTGGCCACCACACTAAGGCTAGAGCGATCATTACATTACGCAGGCTTGGGCCAAGGGAAGCAGAGATGACCATAGCAAGAATAAGTCCTGGTATAGCCAAAAAAACATCGGTAATCCGCATGATAGTCTCATCGATTTTGCCTCCCATGAATCCGGCAATTATACCTAAGGGTACTCCTAAGAGTAGCGCAATGGTTAGTACCAGAAATGCGGTCTGGACAGATACTCTCGCTCCATAGACTACCCTTGCAAAAATATCCCTGCCGAACTCATCTGTGCCAAATAGGTGGGCCCGGCTAGGTGCCTCCAAGATAGCATCGTAATTTGGCAGAATAGGATCATGCTTAGTCAGCAACTGGGGAAAAGCCGCGGCCACTAGCAAGATGATCACAAGAATAGTTCCAATTACCGTCAAAGGATTCTGCACAAATAGATGAAAGCTGTGTTGCCATTCCTTTAGCTGAATTTGCCGTCTAGAAACAGATTCAATCGCCATGGGAAAGCCTCCTTTCTGGGAAATTAACTATAGCGGGTGCGGGGTTCCAGGACCCCATATAGAATGTCAACAATCAGATTTGTAACCACGATACAAAGGGCAATTAGCTGGGCAAAGGCCATGATAGAGGGGTAATCGAGGCTTGAAAGTGCACCTACAGAAAAGCGACCCATGCCTGGCCAAGCAAAGACAGTCTCTGTGAGCACTGCTCCTGCCAAAATATAGCCGAAGCGCAATCCCAAGACGGTGACTGTGGGGATTAAGGCGTTGCGCAGGGCATGGACCAAGATCGTGCGTCTGTAGGAAAGTCCATTTCCCCTAGCCGTGCGAATGTAATCTTGGCTCAGCACATCTAGCATGCTCGATCTTACCAGTCGAGTCAAAAGAGCAATAGACTGATACGCCAACACTAAAGCCGGTGCCAATATGTGGCGAAGGGCATCCCAGAAGACCTCCCAATTGCCGGTCAATATGCTATCTATAAGATACATCCCCGTGATACGGGTGGGGGGATCTAGCCAGACAGATAGACGTCCTGCCGCGGGAATTAGACCGAGCCTATAGTAGAAAATCATCTGTACGCCAAGGCCCAGCCAAAATATGGGCATAGACACACCGGCTAGGGAGAACACCCTGGTGAAATGATCGATCCAGCTGTTCTCTCTGATAGCCGACAAAATACCCAAAGGGATAGCGATGATTACCGAAAGTAGCATACTCAAGAGGGCCAATTCAAAGGTGGCCGGTGCATAGTCCCTAATGTCTTCGATCACCGGGCGATTGCTTACCGGTGATATACCCAAGTCCCCAGTTAGAAGATCCCGCAAGTAATATCCATATTGGCTGATCACAGGTTTATCAAGATGGTAAAGCTCCCGTATGCGCTGGATCTGTTCGGGGCGGGCTCTTTCGCCGCCCGCCCAAAGAATCTCTGGAGACGCGGGGATCACATGGGAAAGGAAAAAGGTTAGCATAGATACACCGATCAGGACCGGAATGGCAGCTAGAATTCGCCGGATTATATAGTTGCGTAATTGCATGTGATCACCTCGTCATGACTGTACAAAACGTGAATATCAAAGGTTAACCCTTGATGTAGTATAGTTCCGTCTGCTTGCTAGACAGGTACTCCATCCCATCCTTAGTTACTAATACATCCTGTTCAAAATGGAAAAAGCCCACGTCTTCTAGTTTGATCCCGCATTCTACGGCAAAACAGTTGCCTTCCTCAAGGGGTATAAGCACACTAGAGCCATAGCGTTGCCACTCGGGGCCTAAGCAAATGGAGCCATCGTGGGCTGAACGCCCAATTTCATGGCCCATGGCATAGCCCCATTCGGGGTAACCACGATCAGTGATGACTTGTCGCATGGGTGCATCAACATCGGCGCCGGTAACCCCGGGCTTGATGATCTTTTCACCTGCCTCAAGTATTGCCAGCATATCATTAAAGGTCTTCTGCACATGGGGTGGTGCTTCTGTTTCACCGTCTTTTAGCACATACCATGTTCGCTGTAGATCAGAGCAATACCCATTGACTTTTAGTCCAAAGTCCAATACCAAGGTCTGCCCAGGCTCGAGAAGTAGAGAGCCTTCAGCGAAGCAGTGACCCAAAGGTGAGTCGGGCCCGGCATACACGCCCGGGTTATAGTTGATATCCCAGGAGGGCTCAACCCCGTAGAACTCCATGCGTTCATGCACCCAATTGAAGATATCGAGCTCTGACATGCCCGGTTTGATATACAAAGGAATCTCATCTAGGATCTGCTCAGTAGCCTTGATTGCCGCCTTAATGGCTTCGATCTCTGATGGTGTCTTGCGACCCCTTACTGCAAGTACCACCGGGTCTGCCGATATGAAGCGGTTGGGATAATCAGTTCCTGCAAGCAGATCACATAACTGCAGATACATGCCATGGGTTAAACCGTCGGATGATACGTTGTCTAGGGAATAATTCAGAGCGATTTCCTTGGGATCTAGTCGAGTTATGGTATCTACAAAGGGTTCTTTGAAGCTTTGAGTATACCCGATAACTTCCTTAAAAGAACCAATGGTTTCCACTGCCTGGACGTCGCCATGACCGACTATGGCAATACTTTCGCCAGACTTAGTGACTATGAAAGCAGATAGCCAGGTCACATTGGAGTCTAAAATAAGGCTTAGGGACGGCTCTCCAGACAGGTCACTCTCTCTAGTAAAGGTAATCCAGCAGTCGATGTCTTTTTCCTTTAGAATCTCAATTGCTTGTTGCACTTTTTCCCGAGGGATATTATGCTTACTCACTTAAGTAACTCCTCCTTTGCACAAAACCACGGTTGGCGACCTGGATAGCTCCGGCCGCCAACCGAGTAGCTGCTTGTTAGGTGTTTCCAGTTTTAATTACTTGTAAATACCATAGTACTTCGTATCACCAATGGTGGGATTGTACTCATATCCCTTGACCCAATCACCCCGGGCATTGATCCACTCAGTGACCCCCGTATATATGTGGGTAGCGTCTGCGGCAGCTAGATGGGTGATTTCCTTGTACATGGCCTCCCGCTTTTCGGGATCGAGCTCTTCACGGGCTTCGACTAAGAGCTCATCAATCCGCTGGTTTTTAGGGCTGATGTTGCTCATAGAAGGCGGGTGGATACTAGATAAGTTAAAGTCCATGTAGTTGTCTGGGTCGGCAAAATCCGGATGCCAACCAGTGATTACCAGCTCATGCTTATTGGCTTCACCCTTACCCAAAAGTGCAGGCCAGTCCAAACCGACTACATTGAGCTTCACCCCGATTTTGGCCAGCTCGGCCTGGAATATGACTCCCATGCTTTGCCTTTCCTCGTTACCAGTGGGGAAGTTGATCTCAAATACAAGGGGTACGCCGTCCTTATCACGGATGCCATCACCGTCGGAATCGACCCAACCGGCTTCCTCGAGCAAGGCCTCAGCCTTAGCTAGGTCCTGGACCATGGGTTTTACGTCAGAGTCATAGCCTAGTAGGCCTGGGGGCAGCATCTGGCTACCTGGCTGCACCATCCCTTTATAGACCACCCTGTGCACTATATCGTAGGGGAAGGCATAGAGTAGGGCCTTGCGGACCGCCACGTCACCTAGTGCCGGATGGGCTTGGTTCATAACGATCCAACTTACGGTTAGAGTTGGATAGGTTTCCACAGTGAGATTCTTAGCCCCTTCAACTTCTTTTAAGTTAATGGGTTCCAAGGTGATCATGTCGACTTCACCTTTTTTGAGCATCAGGGCTCTTGTAGTCGGTTCCGGGATAATCCGCACAACAGCACGCTTGAAGGGAGTAGGCTCTCTCCAGTAATCATCATTGCGATCAAACACGACCATATTACCCTTATCCCAACGGTTTAATTTGAAGGGCCCGGTACCATTGGTATTTTCATTGATAAAGGCATTGACTTCATCTGGTCCATAGCCACCATGGGCTTCTACCCAATTTTTGGACATGATGGAATGTACTGGGTAAGTGAGGACGTTAAGATACCCAGCAAATGGTGCAATGAGATGTATGGAGACAGTATAGTCATCGATGACATCAATGGATTCAACAAAATTGGAGATCATCCAGGCGCCACCTTTGTTCATAGTGGCTGCTCTTTCAAAGGAATACTTTACATCCTCCGCGGTGAGTAGATCCCCGTTGTGGAACTTGACACCTTTTCGAATATGAAATGTGTAAGTCTTACCATCGGGGCTTATCTCCCAAGATTCTGCTAGGGCAGGGTGAACACGACTTACATCGCCACCTTGGTACTCCACCAAGGTATCGTATACATTGTACGTGATGTGGCCTGAGGGTTGGTCATAGGCGATGGCAGGATCAGCTGAAGTGATATTCCGATCCATGGCCAATATGAA
Organism: Bacillota bacterium; assembly: GCA_012798955.1. GTDB lineage: Bacteria > Bacillota > Limnochordia > DTU087 > DTU087 > JAAZMF01. Next base: position 22,255 of record JAAZMF010000109.1, read on the forward strand.
CATATCCTTGGCAACAGCGGCATGCACCCCTACGGTCCAGGCTAAAGCTAGGACGATAGTGGCTGTGAATACGAGCATAGTTTTGAGATGATTGGGTTTCACGTTGATTCCTCCTTTAATTTTCCGGCCCAGTGACTTGACTGGGCATGTTAGGGGATAAGTATAATTATACGATGCTCATCCCATTAACCCTGCTGAAAAATGGCGAAAATCATGTATACATGATTGTTATTTCCGTGTAAATATTGACGCAAAACGGGGGGCAACCCAGGGGAGTCAGGCAAGGCAATGGAAGGTGCTCCGGTGCATAACCATACACAGTGGGTCCTATCCCCGAGCCTCTGCTGTTCCATGCATTTTCATCTATTGCTCTCTCGCCTTCTTCTGTAGTCAATTTTATAGAAAGGTCCGAAATACAACAGTGCAGCTGGTGCATAGTGTCTAGGGCGCCATAAATCTACTAACAGAAATTGCTCCACATCATGATATAATGCCGCATGGAAGGAGGATTCCAAAATGCGCAAAATGTTAATCGTATTTATGGTGCTGGCAATCCTAGTCGGGGTGCCGGCGATGGTGAACGGTGCAGCACAGAACCAGGGTCTTGTAATCGCGACTTCAGATAAGGATTTCTCCAATTGGCAATGGAGGGTGGATACCAAGTCAACCCGGTTTGAGCTGATCGCCAACGAGAGACAGGCTAGAGAGTTTGCACGGGCTCTGCCTCGCTATGCTAGGGCAGCCATGATGGATGCCTTTGCCGATGTCAACTTCCGGGAAGAGGTCGCTATTGTAGCCTCCCTAGGTGAGACATCTGGAGGGTATGAGGTAGAGATTGGTCAAGTTAACATCAACGATCGCAGCTTGCTAGTGCGAGTGGGTATGCAGAGCCCAGGCAAGGGTGATGTGGTAAGTATGATTGCCACCCATCCCTTTGATATCGTCACTCTACCACGGAAGGATGCTCCCAAGGGCGACTTTGAGTTCGTTGTCTTTAACCAGCACAGTGAAGCAGTGACTGATAAGTGGATGAACTTGAATGGTCAAAATCCAGCAAGGGCCCATTACCCTGCAAGAAGCCAATGGCATACAGTGCGGACCGGAGAGAGCCTTTGGTCCATCGCTGGCAAGTACAAGGTGACTGTAGAGGATATCGTGGAGCAAAATAACCTGCCTAACTACGATATCTTTATTGGCCAGATTCTCCGCATCCAAGCCTAACCAAAAGAGCCTGCAGTTAAGACGGGAGTGTGGTGTCTTCTAACCACACTCCCGTTTCGATCTTAGCTTGAGTTCCTGCTATGCTTCCCGGCGAAGAAATCCCCTCAACCGAAGGAACTCCCCAAATAGTGGGTAATATTAGCATCAAGTGGATCAGCAAAGCCATGCCATGTATGAGAACGCTATTTGGGTTTGGGCGGGGTGATGCTGCATGGGCAGAATACCACTATGGGAAGCATTGGTCCAACAGGGCTACTTTTATGATAAAGAGGAGGCAACTGGCTGGATCATGGCTGGCCAAGTGCTGGTCAATGAAGCCCGCATAGACAAGCCCGGTGCTCTGGTCTCTTCAGATGGTATCATTCGGGTGAAGGGTTGGGACAGGAAATACGTCGGTAGAGGAGATCTTAAGCTAGAAGGAGCACTGACTACTCTCAATGTGGATGTCATGGGGGCAGTTGCACTAGATACCGGAGCCTCGATCGGTGGATTTACCGATTGCTTGCTACAGCACGGGGCTAGTAAGGTCTATGCCATCGATGTGGGGTATGGAGAGCTAGCCGGTAAGCTTAGGGCTGATCCCCGTGTCGTTAACATGGAGCGGACCAATATCAGTGACGTAGATCCTGCCACACTGACGCCACCCCCGTGGTTTGCTACCGTGGGTCTATCCTACCTTTCCCTTAAGGATGCGATACCTATAATCAGGGAGCTTCTGGCCCCTGGCGGCGAAATGCTATGTCTAGTGAAACCGTTATTTGAAATATCTGATCCAGTGATATGTCGGACAGGAAAAATCACGAGCCCGGAGGTTTATGAGAGGGTTCTAGAAGGCGTGATCGACTTTACAGAATCCATTGGGCTAAATCCCATTGGTTTGGTGAATAGCCCTATACAGGGCTCTAGGGGGACTCGGGAGTTTTTCATTCACATCGCCTTATCCAAGAGTGTAGCCCATCCAATCCATGGGCCATCGGCCTTTCTTCGATCACTTCGCTGTGGTAGTATATGACTTAGCTGGATGACGAGCAAGAGGGGGCAGGGATACTCATGGGCCGGCAATTCCCGACACTATGTGGGTAGAGTTTATGGTAGCCCATCGCCATGTAACCCGGCGGTGGCGACAGAGTTTGGCATTACTCATCAGTATCACTTTGGGAGTTTCGGCGGTAGTCACAGTTTTGTCTGTTACCAATGGCTTTCAGGCAGATCTCACTCGGCGAGTTTTGGGCTTGACTTCCCATATTGTGGTCCTGCCTTTGACGGGGCCGTATTTTGAAGAATTGGATCAGACACTAGCCAAGATCCTGCAGACCCCAGAGGTGCTACAGGCTGCTCCAGGGCTTTCTACACAGGGGTTGCTGACTTATATGGACGGAGCCAAAAGCGTGGAGATACGAGGTATTGAACCTGGGGTAGAAGTGGGGGTTTCACCTATTTTGGGTAAACTCCCTTTGGGTACGGTAGAGGATCTAGAGCTTGACACAGTACTGTTAGGTCATGGTGTAGCCGACTGGCTTGGTGTTGCTTTGGGTGATCAGGTGTTGATCACGTTTCCTAGGGGGCAAAGTGCTACATTTCAAGTGGTGGGTCTGTTTGATTCAGGTGTTGCCCAATATGATAACAGCTTCGTGTATGTACATTTGCCAAAGATGCAGGAGTTGCTTGACCTTCCCCAAGGGGTCGGTGAGATTCGGGTAGCCCTTAAAAATCCATTCCTAGCAGATTCCATAGCTGAGAACTTGCGTGATGCCGATCCAAACATTGAAACTGTAACTTGGCGGGAGTTGAATCGTAATTTGTTCGATGCCTTGGTCTTGGAGAAGCGGGTCTTTGCTTTGGTTCTATCTTTGATGTTGGTTGTGGCAGGTTTTGGTATCGCCAATGTACTAGGCATGCACGTTATGCAACGGCAAAGAGATATCGCTATCTTGTCCACCATGGGACTTGCGATAAGGCGTATTCGGTACATCTTTATCTTGCAAGGCGTGTTTCTAGGGATTGTAGGCGCGATGATGGGTGGGGCTCTAGGTCTAGTCTTTGCTTGGGCCATTGATACTTTTGGCTTACCCTTACCGGGAGACATCTACCCAGTAGATCAGGTCCCCGTTGAGGTGCGGCTACTTGATGTGGTGCTCACGATGGTTGGCGGAGTAGCTATAAGCTTGATTGCAAGCTATTTTCCCGCCCGTCGCATTAGTGATAGTGCCCCAGCGGAGGTGCTGCGCTATGGGTAAAGATACCACGTTGGGAAACTCACGCCCTATAGTAACCTTAGAAAATGTGTCAAAGCAGTATGCCGATGGAGATTACTTTGCATTAGATGGGATTAACTTATCGATATATCCCAATGAATTTATGGCAGTTTTAGGTCCTTCTGGCGCAGGGAAGAGCACTCTTTTGCATATTCTCGGTCTAGTCGATCGTCCTACATCAGGTCAGGTGCTAGTCATGGGTAAGGCTGTAGATCATCTTAGGGAAGAGCAACGGGCCCTTGTGCGTCACGGTTTTTTGGGTTTTGTGTTTCAGTTTCACTATCTCTTGCCAGATCTAACCGTCGGAGAGAATGTCTTGCTTCCACTACTTATCAACAGTCCTAGTAGGCAATGGTTTGGGGTGCACCTAAGAAGCCTAGCCCGATCAGGGCAAAGAGCTATGACACACCGGGTGGAGGAGATGCTATGTGCCGTAGGTTTAACCGATAAGACTAGCAGCTACCCCCACGAGCTTTCCGGTGGTGAAAGGCAACGGGTGGCAGTAGCTAGGGCCCTGATTACAGAGCCGCCTTTGATTTTGGCTGATGAACCAACAGGTAACTTGGATTCAGCCAGTGCCAACCAAGTATGGGAACTATTGAGAAAGGCCAATCAGACCCGGGGCACAGCTGTTGTGGCCATTACCCATAATGAAGATCTAGCTAGCAAAGCAACGCGAGTTGTACGCATTGTCGATGGGCGTATCTATGTATAAGTTTGTCATTTCCCCATGAAAGTGGTAGTTTCCATGCCCCCCGGGAAAGACTAAAGGCAGCAAACTAGAGGGCATGGCAGGAGAACATACTTGGTGTGCCGAAATTTATTCGGGTGTACTTTCTATGCACGGTATGGCTTAGATATGGCCAATTCAAGGTTTGATATGAGAGTATAATGTTGTTTGAGGAGGAGATGACTGTTGAAGCAATATGCCACTGATAAGCTGCGTAATGTTGCACTTGTGGCCCACGGCGGCGCAGGCAAGACTAGCTTAGCGGAGGCCCTGCTTTTCCATTCTGGGGCCACAAAGCGGCTAGGCAGTGTCGATGAGGGCACAAGTATTCTCGATTACGATGCCGAAGAGGTTAAGCGCAAGATATCCATCACCACTTCTGTTGCACCAGCTGAATGGAAAAACCATAAGATTAATATCCTAGACACCCCAGGGTACTTTGACTTTGCCGGTGAAGTAATGGGGTCCTTGAGAGTTGCCGATGGCTGTGTAGTTGTGGTTTGTGCAAGTAGCGGAGTAGAAGTTGGCACAGAAAAAGTGTGGGAGTATGCCGATGATTACGATCTGCCCCGCATGGTCTTTGTGAATAAGCTAGATCGGGAAAACGCGGATTTCATCAAGGTGCTAGGTCAGCTCCAAGAGATGTATGGGCCCCAGGTGATTCCCATCCAGTTACCCATCGGCCAGTCAGAGAACCTACAGGGTTTGGTGGATCTAGTTAAGATGAAGGCCCTTATCTATGACAAGGGCAAAGTCGAGGAAACAGATATTCCCCCGGAGCTCGAGGGTGATGTCGAACAGTACCGAGAAGCGCTCATTGAGGCTGTTGCCGTTACCGATGATGAGCTCGCGATGAAATATTTAGAGGGTGAGCCACTTACCCAAGAGGAAGTTGAGAAAGCATTAGGTGAGGGAACAAGAACTCGGCAAGTGATTCCTGTGCTATGTGGGTCGGCCATGACCGGGGCGGGAATTGACACACTTATGGATTACTGTATGCATTGCCTACCGGCTCCCAATGAGGTAGGGGATGTCAAGGGAACGGATTCAGCAGGGGCAGAGATTACTAGACCCCAATCCACTGATGCAGGCCTTTCGGCTTTAGTTTACAAGACTATGGCTGACCCTTATGTGGGTAAATTGACTCTATTTCGTGTGTACTCCGGTGTTCTAGAATCTGACTCTCAGGTTTTCAATTCGACTAAACAGATAGATGAGCGCATTGGTCAAGTGTTCCTAATCAAAGGCAAAGAGCAGATCCCTGTGGATTCAGTTGTAGCGGGGGACCTCGCCGCCGTAGCCAAACTTCAAGATACTACCACAGGGGATACTCTGTGTGCCAAAAACAGCCAGATCAAGCTCCCGCCAGTAGCATTCCCCCAGCCGAGTCTTACCATGTCAGTGCAGCCCAAATCTAAAGGCGATGAGGAAAAGATCGCCAGTGGTTTAAATAGGTTACAGGAAGAGGACCCCACCTTTACTGTAACTAGAGTGCCTGAGACAGGCCAGACGGTGGTATCGGGTATGGGAGATATGCATCTAGAGATAGTTGCCAGTCGCCTAGCTAGTAAATTCGGTGTTGAGGTAGAGCTAGATATACCCAAGGTACCGTATAAAGAGACAATCAAGGGCAATGCGGATGTGCAAGGAAGACACAAGAAACAAAGTGGTGGTAGAGGCCAATTCGGTGATGTGTTTATCCGAATGGAACCATTGCCTCCCGGTGGTGGTTACGAATTTGTGGACGCTATTTTCGGAGGCGCCGTGCCTCGGCAGTACATTCCTGCTGTAGACAAAGGTATTCAAGAGGCACTCGCTGAAGGGGTCTTGGCTGGATACCCGGTAGTGGATATCAAGGTAACACTTTATGATGGTTCCTATCACAGTGTGGACTCATCGGAAATGGCTTTTAAGATAGCCGCTTCCATCGCGTTCAAAAAAGCTTTTGCCGAGGCAAAACCTATCTTGCTGGAGCCTATCATGAATGTGGAAGTTACTGTTCCCGAGGCTTACATGGGCGATATTATCGGGGACCTAAACAAAAAACGGGGACGTATCGCTGGTATGGATCCTCAAGGTGGCATGCAGGTGATTAAGGCCCAGGTGCCCCAGGCGGAGCTCTTCCGTTATGCCACAGACTTAAGGTCTATTACTCAAGGCCGGGGCTCTTTTACCATGACTTTCGATCACTATGAAGAAGTGCCTAGCCACATTGCAGAGCAAGTAATAGCCGAATCTAAGGAAGAAACGGCCTAAAAAAGGTAGCGCGAAAAACACACCCTTTCCCGGGCGCTCTAGACCAGGAAGGGTGTGTTTGTGTTTTCCCCGGGGTAAATGTTTCACATTTGTACCCAATTCCACCAGAAAATGGTAGGCAAATGTGATTATCAAAATCCGGAGCTGGCTGAACATGAAGCATGGTGCCTTTCGTGACATACCCCCTAAGAGGTGGGCATAGACATGTCTTGACTAGAAAAATATGGGCTTTGGGAGGGGTAGTGATGGCCTGGCGTACAGGTAGCATAGGCAGCGATCAAGGGCCACAACCCACAACCTTGACCTTTGTTCGTAGTCTCGTGCGGGGTGTGATGGCGAGCGGGGCAGTGGCAATCTGTGGCGCTGTTCTGGTTTCCTTGGTGCAATTGATCGGCGGATGGGATGTCCAAGTGTCTGGTGTGTTTCAGATATTCTCGTATTTGAGCATGGCCACAGGCGGTTTTGTCGCGGCAAGATCGAATCAGCAAAGCGGTTGGCTAGTTGGGGGCTTAGTAGGGATCTCATTCATCCTAGTAATCAACTGGTTCACTGTTGGTGCTCCCTTGCCAATGGACATAAGTAGCACAGTGGCATTACGATTAGGTGTAGCATTTCTCGTGGGTGCCATAGGTGGGGTGATGGGTGTCAATTCGTGACGGTGCCGTTAAGCTAAAATAAAAATGGCCCTGGAAAAGGGCCATAAGTGGCAGGGGAGACAGGAATCGAACCCGCAGCCCCCGGTTTTGGAGACCGGTGCTCTGCCAATTGAGCTACTCCCCTATGTGGTCATATTGTAGCACGGCTGACCGGTGTAGTCAAGCGGTGATCTTTCGGAGTATAGTTGCTCTGTGATAATGTCATGTTGAACCTATTCTGGTAAAATGTCACTCACTAGAGCGCGGATATTTCGGATGCTGTAGGTGGGTGGTCTTTTGGAGGACTGGATAGCTTACTCCCGGGCCGGG
>JAAZMF010000110.1 GCA_012798955.1 Bacillota bacterium
CCAGCTAGAGCATACGCAATTTCAAAACTAACGGCTAGCAACTGCCTGTCCCCCTTTACCCAGTCATTTATGCCCAAATCACGAAGATGTCAACGGGATAGCCTTAGTATACCATATTTGTTGCCATATGTCGCAATTTTCCTGGTATTTTTTACCGTAAACTGAATCTCGACTGGCCTCCATATGACCATCACTTCTCCAGAGTGGTCCATAATAACAGCTAACATCCTTCAACTGTGCTTCTAGTTATCTTCAAAAGACGATGAGTCCCACAAGTCCCGCCCCCACGATGGCAGCAACTGGGTGAAGATGATACCGCCCAACCGCCAATCCACTGGCAATGGCCAGAACCAGTGCTATGGGTTCGATGCTGGAAAAGCCAGAGCCCCCGGCTTCGATGACTGCTGCCTGCGCAATGAATAGGGCCGCTGAAGCAATCAAACCAGCGACTACCGGGCGGATCCCATAGAGAATTGCTTCCACTAAGGGGTGTTCTCGAAATCTATCCAAAGCCTTAGATACAGCTACGACCACCAAAAGTGAAGGAAGTGCTATGCCCGTTGTTGCCACAAAGGCTCCAAACAATCCACCAAGCCGAAAACCAACAAACGTAGCTGTATTGACTCCAATGGCCCCGGGGGTCATCTCAGCAATAGCGATCATATCCACGAATTCCTCTGCTGTAATCCAACCCAATCGCTCAATCTCAGATTGGATCAGAGGAAGCATGGCATAGCCACCCCCGACTGTAAATAGACCTAGACGGAAAAAGGTCCACAGCATTTGGAGATAAATCATCAGCTAGCACCTCCTGAGCCCATTTTGGAGACCAAGATCCCCAGCAACCCACCAGCCATGATAATATATATGACATTGATATCGGTGAGCGAAGTAAGCATGAAAGCGCCAATTGCTAAACTGAAGCCGAAAATACCCTTCAGTGAAGCCTTCCCGATGCGGTAAGCGGCCAGGAAGATTAGTGCCGCAACACCAGCCCTGATCCCCTTAAGGGCTTTGGCTACATAGAAATTCTGCCTAAATTGTGTAAAGACCGTTGCAATAGCCACTATGACCAGCAAAGATGGAGCCATAACCCCTGTGATAGCGGCTACGGCTCCTGGAACTCCGGCTAGCCGATAGCCGATGAAGGTAGAGGCATTGACCGCGATCACTCCTGGCAGTGACTGACTGATAGCATAGATGTCCAAAATATCTTCCTTCTGGATCCAACCTTTATTTTCAATGACTTCTCGTTCAAACAGGGGAAGCATGGCTAGACCTCCACCAAAGGTGAAAGCACCTACTTTGAAAAAAGTCACAAAGATGTCTAAAAGAAATGATACTCTGTTTCTCTGGACCATGCCTAGTGTATCTCCTGTGTCTTGCTGCAAGCTGCATCCCACTCCCTCATCGGCAAAAATCAGTTTATGGCTGCAGGCTCTAGCCAATGGTTGTCTGAAACTACAGCACTCTAACCCTTCTTCGCCTTTTGCTGTCAAAATCCCCCTATGGGCTCACCTTCCTCCCTAAGTCCAGTTTTCCGATATAATGGAAGGTTTATTTGCTCATAAACTTGAAAATGTTGTAGACGGATTGGTACGTAACCGATAGCCTTATGGACCAAATTTGTCAACTACCGCAGTAGGGGGAAGATCGTATTGAAACTAAGCAACGTAGCTAATCGATTTCTAAGTTACGTAGGTTATGACACTCAGTCCAGCGAAGAGACAAAAACTGTCCCCAGTACGCCGGGACAGATGCGATTTGCTGAAGTTTTGGTGGAAGAGTTGAAAGAGCTCGGTTTACACGATGTACACCTTTCCCAATATGGCGTAGTCTATGCCATGCTACCAACCAACATAGACCACGTCGTTCCCACGGTGGGGTTCATCGCCCATATGGATACCAGCCCTGACCTAACCGGTGCAAATGTCAATCCCCAGATCATCGAGAACTACGATGGACAGGACATTGTCCTCAATCCGGATCTAGATGTAGTGCTATCCCCAAAGGAATTTCCAGACCTAAAGAGATATGTCGGTAAAGACCTGATCACTACAGATGGAACAACTCTATTGGGAGCCGATGATAAGGCCGGTGTGGCAGAGATTATGACTGCACTTGAATACTTGGTTCATCACCCTAAGGTTCCCCATGGCACTATAAGAATCGCCTTTACTCCAGATGAAGAGATTGGAGCCGGGGTTGATAATTTTGATGTAACCGCTTTCGGAGCTGATTTTGCATATACCGTAGATGGGGGCATGTTGGGTGAGCTCGCCTATGAAACCTTCAATGCCGCTTCGGCCAAGATTCGTGTTAAGGGGCGTAGCGTTCATCCAGGTACTGCCAAGGGAGTGATGATCAACTCCATTCTAGTAGCGCAGGATTTCATCAATGCCCTTCCCGCTGATGAGACACCGGCCACCACTTCCGGCTATGAGGGCTTCTATCACCTTACCAGTGTACAAGGTAATGTAGAAGAAACCATACTCAACTACATTATCCGGGACTTTGATGCCCCGAGCTTTGAGAAGCGCAAAAAACACGTAACTGAAATAGTCAGTAAGCTCAATGCGAAGTATGGCTCAGATACCTTCAAGGCTGAACTTCGGGATCAATACTATAACATGAAAGAAAAAATCGAACCGGTGTACCACATTGTAGATATGGCCGTTCAGGCTATGAAAGCCGCCAAGATTGATCCCATAATAAGACCTGTCCGGGGTGGAACAGATGGGTCAAGGTTATCCTATATGGGGCTTCCGACCCCCAATCTGTTTACCGGTGGCCATAACGCCCATGGAAAGTTCGAATTCATTCCCATATTCGCCATGGAAAAGGCGGTAGAAGTGATTTTGAACATCATCAGTCTAGCGGCAGAAAAGTCCCAGAAGACAGTAAATGATTAACGAGATAGCGACATGTACTCGTTCCTTTAAGATCGATTAAGGCAGACAAAACCTAGTGTGGAATCAGTCTGAGTAGCTCATCAATTACCCAAGTGCGATCCCTGTTAACCCTGGGAATGGATTCCCAAAGCTCGTCGTAATACCGGGAAAACGCCTTAACAATAGTTGGTTCGGACACTGCTGCGGCATGAGGCAGCTCTTTAGACCAGGCTAATACCATATCAGAATCCCGAAGGAAAAGGTTAACAGGGGCCCTTCCCGGTGCCGAGAAAAAGGCTATTTCCATCCCCTTGTTGGCAAGTAAGCTCTCTACCAGCTCGTGAACGTACCGAATCAAGTCCTCTCTAGATACTTGAATGGGGTGTCCGGTAATCGCTGTCACTTCCCAGGCAACTAGCTCTGGCACCACCGGGTATCAGAGAGAATCTGACTCAATTCATCGACCGAAATCTAAATGTAGGGGATCTTGAGCAAATGCGCAACGTGGCACGCATAGTCTCCGACCAGGTGAAGGCTCACTGGGAAGGAGAGGCTGCCCGCAACCAGGAGATCACGGCCATCCAGGATGAAAACATCTTCTGGGCCCAAAGCATCAAAATGGGGGCTGGTAAACCCACTATCTGTTCTACAGTCCGCCTAGGATTGAGAGATGCATATGGGTCCTGGAAAATTAGCTGCATCTCCTTACGCTGAGAGCCCTTGGGATCAACTAGGGGCCGAAGCCTTGCTATACCTGCCCCTCTTGAATGGTTACTCTTTTTTCCCGCCAAGTGCCTTTCCTATAGTAGCGCGTGGTGAGTATGGCCCCAATAGTCCAAGAC
>JAAZMF010000111.1 GCA_012798955.1 Bacillota bacterium
GCTGGGTTGGTGATGGCCGGATATACCATGATCCAGGGATTCACGAACCCACCCAGAGCAAGCTCCGGACCGTCGGGAACGTTCTTCATCTTCTTGCTGACGATGACTGCCCGTGGGTAGTCAGCGACAGTACCGATGAAGAAGGGACCATCCTCAATATGGATCTTGATCATCTCATAGACCAGCTCGTCTCGTCGTGCCTCATTGGGCTCGACCTTGGCTATATCATAGATTTTCTGCAGTCTATCGACTGGGCCGCCTTCCTCCGGTGCCTCTCTTGGAGGAGTCCGGTCGCGAGGATCCTTATCTAGCTCCATGGTCTCCTTAGCGGTACCCTGTACGGAATACCAAGCACCATTCAGCGGTGCCCAGCGGCTGAGGTCAATGGGCACTACCCACTGTGGGAAGACCAGATGGTTAGGACCGTCACCGAGCTCCCAGCTATCTCGGATATCGAAGGTAGCGGTTTGGTCCATGATGCCTAGCGCAGAACCATCAATTGGGTTAAGTGTGGTTCTTACGCCGATGGCTTCCCAGTCGGCCTTGACCATCTCATTGGCTTGGACATCAGTCTTGTTGGCATTTGCGTCTCGGTCAATGCGGACAAATAAAGGCTTACCACTGGGCAGATCCCGCCAGCCATCGCCATCTTTGTCCACAACGCCGATGGAATCCAAGAGCTTTTTGGCTTCTTCGGGGCTATACTTTACATACATGTCACGCCACTCTTTGTAGAGCTCTTTGCCTTCATCGTTGCGATGGAACTCCACAGCCTTGGGACTGAAAGTACCGGTTGTGATCTCACCAAGGTTGAAGAACAGCATCTTCTGCATACGAGATCGGTTGATGGCTAGTGACAGAGCACGCCGGAACTCTTTCTTGCGGTAGAGCTCCTGCTTCTCAGGCTCGGGATGGTTCCAATTGTTATAGAAGATAGGACCGGTACCGGAACCGCTGTCCCACAGGTAGACATTGTAGCCGCCCTGAGCTTCGTTCTTCTTCAGCATAGCTAGGTCGGACATAGCTACGTATGGCCGTACCTGCATGTCAGCTTCGCCATTGAGAAGCTTCAGCTTGACGACTTCAAGGTCTTCTACATAGTTGACCTCGATGGTGTCAATGTATGGCAGCTGGTTGCCTTCGGTATCTACTGCATAGTAGTAGGGGTTGCGCTCCAGTACTAGCTTTCTAGCTGGCTGATGCTCAACTGGCATCCACTCAGAGAGTACTGGGCACTCGGGGTTCATCCACCACTCCATTTTCTCTTCGAAGATCTCGAAATCTTCGGCATCGGAGTAGTCTGGATGGAATTGCTTGAGGTAGTGGGCGGGAACGATCATGCGCTCACCATGCCCAGCGTTGGGCCACATGCACATCCGCTCTGGCAAGAGTGGTGCCGGTGCTACATAGGTAAGCTGCAATGTGTACTCATCCAGTGCTTCAACTTTGGCCGTCTCGCCGCCAGATATGAACATGTCCGGCACAGCATCGGACATCTCGAGGTTGAGTACCATATCATTCCACCAGAACATGAAGTCCTCGGTGGTGAGGGGCTGTCCGTCTGACCATTTGATGCCCTTGCGGATCTTCATGGTCCAGACAGTGGCATCGTCATTGGCTTCCCAGCTCTCGATCCAGTTAGACTCGATGCCTAGACCGTCATCCACCCAGCGAATGGGGGAGTGACCGTACATGAGCATCCGGATATATCCCCAGTCACGGCTGGTAGTCCACCGTACCCAGGTTCCGCCATACTTACCAACTTCATGGAGAGGAGTAATCACCAAGGGATTCTCAGGTAGACGCTCTTCAACTGGTGGCAGAAGACCGGCCTTTACCTTTTCGGAGAGCATGGGGGCTTCATTGTAAGCAAACACAGAGCCACCGAGCATCAAGACCAAAAGGAGAGTCCCGGTAAGCAACCAAAGTCGTTTACGCATATTCTGACCCCTTTCATAAATCGTTTTCGCGCACAACGTCTCTACTACAAGACCATACCATCCTAATCGAAAATCACTCGATGCAAGCCCTTGTCGTGACCACCTCCCTGCTCATATATAGAATGTATACATCTATCCATTTCATAAATTCTATGGAAAACTGAGATCTCCTTCCGTAATTAGAATTGGGGGCACCTTGATTACTACCGCGAATTCATGAACAGCATTAACAGCCAAGTAACATATGGGGATAACCCGGACCCGGGTATGCTGTTCTTAGCAGCCTGCCTTTACAATGTCGATAGATGGTCCTTAGCTAGGTTCTATCGATGGTTTAGGTTGTGCATTATTCTATCCCAGATAAGCAGCTGACTTAGGTGGAGGATCTTCGGTTGGAAACCTAACTTCAGGTAAGTTTTGATGGCCGGTAAGCGGAAACTATCGGTCACGAGTAGAGCCGATGTTTTGCCATCGATGATCATTTGGTTAATGGCACGGGCACAGACACAATAGCCCAGGCCGTTGCCTGTATGGGCTTGGAGAGCACCTACCATGTACAGATAACCGATGTTGTCAGGTGTATTGGGCGCATGCCACGCCGCAGCAGTTGCTATAGGGCCTTCCTGAAAGTGGCAGGCAAATATGATGCGCTGGGGGGCAAAGTAGCTGTCTTCAGCCATGGTCTTGGCAAAGCTGCGGAATCGCCCGAAGGCGTCAAAGATGATGTTCTCCCAATGCTCTTCGTCACCGGGACGAAAAGAACGCAGTGTATAGCCACAGGGAAGCGGACCGGGAGGTAGGTGATTAAGCCCTTCTAGAGTCATGACTACTCGGCTTTGGCGTTCTTTTTCCATGGCAACCTCCGCATGTTCAAATTCCTCAAAGAGGCATCGGCGCCCTCTCTTGCGAATTAGGCGTGATAGGGGGGTTCTCCTTCCTCACAGGAATTGTGTAGACAAGTATCGGAAAATGCGGTCTTTCCGGTTAAAGGTATGATATTCTGGGGTATGTATAAATCGCCCCGGCAGTCTAGGGGCAAAGCAGAATCTTCAATGAATATAGGGAATGGGATCAATGCTTCAGATTACTGCGATATTAATGGGTGCTTTGCTGGTAGGGTATATGGCAGGCAAGCGAGGAACTGGCCTTGACGGCACCTCAGGCAAAGCGGAAGAAAGCTCCCGGCTACGGAGAAATGGCGGGGACTTACATAGGACTAAAGAATGGCTCCGAATTACACTCCAGAGCATCGGGGATGGAGTCATCGCCACTGATGATGAAGGTAATGTTGCCTTTCTCAATGAAATTGCCGAAGCCCTCACCGGCTGGAGTCAAGAAGAAGCCATTGGCCGTCCCCTTACAGAGGTTTTTTGTATAATCAATGAGTACACCCGGGAGCGATGTGTAGATCCAGCTCAGAAGGTGATGACAACCGGCAGAATTGCCAATCTCGCCAATCACACTGTACTTGTGAGGCGAGATGACCACGAGGTAGTCATCGCGGATAGCGCAGCCCCTATCCGAGATGATCTTGGCAGCATCGAAGGTGCTGTTTTAGTTTTCCGGGACGAAACAGAAAA
>JAAZMF010000112.1 GCA_012798955.1 Bacillota bacterium
CCACAATGGATAGCATACGCCCGCCCCTTTGATTAAGGGCGTTTACCTCTCGAACAACCTGATCCTCCCCCATGGTGATCACCCCACTCTTCCTGCCCTACTGGCATTATCGCATCTAGCATTCCCCACCCGTAACCTTGCCGGGTCAAAGTCCAAGGCTTCTAGGTTCCACGACCAACAAACCAACACTGTACTACCTCCGAAGCACCACGGGATTTTTGCCGAGGGAGCTTACGACTTTAGTCGTGGCTAGTTGACCTGGAATTAAGCCTTTGGGGTCCCTGGAATACACTCCACATCTCTCTCGTGATAGTCTACCAAGAAATAGCCTTAGCCCTACCGCTAGCCCCACATAAGCGAATCTTATCTTGCACGACCCCCGCAATCGCTGTTCTGGCGATACTGAGTAAAGGTCTAGGATCTCTAAATTCCCGATCCACCAGGGCCCGACTAACACTACTAGTATACGCTACTCGTAATTCTGTGCCTACATTCAGTTTACAGATACCTAGCTCGATGGCCCGGCGTACGGTGTCATCGGGCACCCCGGTACCTCCGTGCAATACCAAGGGCACAGAAGTTGCCTTTCTGATCGCTGTCAACCGGGGAAAATCCAATTTGGGCTCACCTTTGTACAGCCCATGGGCTGTCCCGATAGCAACGGCCAAAGCATCCACACCGGTTCTTTCAACAAAATCGGCCACTAGGTCAGGGTCGGTCATCCCTGCTTCCTGCTCTGATACCGTAATATCGTCCTCTGTGCCAGGTATCTGGCCCAGCTCCCCTTCAACACTCATCCCCACCCGGTGGGCAATATCTGCAACCCACGCAGTTAGCCTAATATTCTCTTCAAAAGATAAGTTCGAGCCATCAAACATCACTGAAGTGAACCCATGCTGCACGCTTTTAACCACATTATCTAGATCCCGCCCATGATCTAGATGTAGGGCAAAGGGAATCTTAGCTTCCTTAGCCCCCGCATAGGCCAACCCTTCTATATATGAAAAACCGGCAAAGTCAATAGTGCTCTCGCTAGCCATTATGATCACTGGAGCACCTTCTGTCTCCGCGGCCGCTATAATAGCTTGGAAATCCACAAGATCATGACAGTTAAAGGCCGGCACTGCGTAGCCGTTGGCCTGGGCATGTTCAAGCAGCACTTTTGCTGAAACTAAAGGCACGATAGTCCCCTCCCGTTTGTCGCCATGATATGACTTTTCCCCATGACACTATGTTCCAGTCGCGATCATATATCTCACTACGTTTGCCTCGCCATCGCCACTATTAGTCAACCCATGGCATGGTAGGTAGCATTCTGCACCCCCCGATAGCGCTGCTGGTGGCAGGTTAATATCACAATCTGCAGATGCGCCTCGGCCTCCTCCAATAGCTCAATCAATCGCCGGTGGCGAACCTGATCGGTGTTAACTAAGCGATCATCCACCACAAATAGCATGGGGCCTTCACTTTCCGCTAAGTACTTAGCTAAAGCCAATCTAGTTAATACATATAGTTGCTCCTTAGCACCGGTGGACAATAGATCCGGTGATATATCCTCACTGGCAAGTGTTTGGAGCGTACTTGGCTGCAAAGACTCATCTAGGACTACATGCCTGTCCACATGGCCGCTGATTCGCTCAAAATAGTTGGTAACCCGCCGGGAAACCGGCCCAGTTAGACCTTCTATCATGTTTTGGCGGCGGGCCTTAATCAACTCATTAAGCAATTGTATGACTTTGGCTTCCTTTAGAAGCCTATCATACTCACGGCGAGACTGCTCTAAACTTTCCGAGGTGCGAATCAACTCTTCATAGATACCTTGTTCCGCTACTATCTCAATATCTGCCTTAAGTCTAGCCTCTCGGTATTCCAACCGTTTCATATCTTCGCCAATCTCTTTGAGCTGGGCCGCAAGTCTTGCAACCATAATTCCTGGATCGTCCTGTCCCTTGGGTAGACTTCCCGCCAATTCCTGCTCCTTTGCCTGGGCCGCATCCCGTTCCCTTCTAGCTTCGTGGTAGGCAATCTCAATAGCTTGTGCTTCACCCACGGCACCGACTATCTCCGCCATGACCTTTTCTGCCGCAGACATCTCTGTCTCCAGCTTAATCTTGCGATTCTCAAACTTCTGCCGAATATCTCTGACTTTTTCTATCTCCCCGGTGAGTAGTTCCTGATCTCGACGTACCGCTTCTATTTGATCCAGCAAAGCTTGATTTTGCTTCTCTAATTTTCCTAGATCTATGGGTTCTAGGTCCTCAAGGTGGACGTCTTCCATCCCTAAATCTATACACGCACTTTCAATGGTCCGTGCAAGTTGTGCAACAGCGGCGCTAACGGCATCAAGATCCCTTTGCTCGCCAAGCTCATTGTCTAGTCGCTTAAGTAATCCATCGATCTCCTGCTTGGCCTGAATTCGCTCCTGGCGAAGTCGCTCTAGATCAGTAGCCATCAAGACCGAAAACGGTGCGAATAGATCCCGCAGTTTTCTGCGCTCTTCATCTAATTCCTGCTGAAGCCGGGTAGCCTCCTCCGCACCGGAGGATAGCTCAAGCTCACCTACTCCATCAAGTACTAGGCTCGCCTTCCCAATGGCTTTAAGTGCTATGGATTCGTTAGAACCAATCTCAAAGCGCCTTGGTTCCTCGTTATCCTTTGCAATTGCTCCAGTTTGCCTACTATAAGCCTTAAAGCTTAGGGAAAGTCCCACAGCCTCCAACCTACCTGTAAGTCTCTCAATATTACGCTCCCACATCCGAGCATTCTCCACATCTTCTGAATGTGGTGCTGGCATCTGGGCTAGCGCTTTCTGCTTAGAAGCAATATCCGCAGACAAGGCCTCCAAAGATGCCAAACGCTTTTTCATACTCCGTAATCGTACCCTATCATCCAAAGCCCGATTTAGTAGTCGTGCCCTGGCTATTTCCCTATCTAGTCCTTGCCAAGCTGCCTGTAGCTCTTCTAAGGAATCATTTGACTCCTGCCGAGCCTTAGTTAGCTGTTCTTTCTTTGCGTCCTCATCTGCTAGCTGTCTATCAAGTATAGCTAACTGATCCCTGGCCTTTGTTATGATCCCTTCCGCCTCTTTAAAGCGATGTCTTCGATCATCGGCAAGTTCTAGGGCCTTTTGCCTAGCCTCTAGCTGCTCCTTGGCCTTCTCCCAATCATAGCGTATGTTTTTTACGGATTCGGCTTCCTTGACCGTAGCCTCCTGTTGCTCCAACACTTGGGCCCGTTCCCTAGATAGCACTGCTAGCTCATCTCGAACCTGTTCCAGATCCCGACCATGTTGTTCCATTTGCCCAAGGGTCTTCTCAAGTTCCTTATGGCGCTTGGCTAATAGGGCAATCCGCTCTTCTAGATCTGCGATGCCCGATGCTTTAGTGAATTTACCGGTCTTGGTCCAAATCTTTTCGTATTGCTCTGCTATACTCCGAACAACACTGCTTTCTAACGAATCTAAGGTAGCAACTCCAAGGCATGATTCTACTTTGCCAAGCACCGCACCATCTAGCTCTACTGCTAGATGCTCATCCTGAGGCAACCATAGTAGGCGGGCGAGCCCCCTATTACTGGGCTTAGCCGCGCCGGAAGGTTTTTCGGCAAGCAACAGTCGGCGTATCCAATCATCAGCCCGATCTCCATCAGCAATCTTCTCGGGCTTGCCATTACGGTATTCATGCAATCTGCAATGGGCTTCATAGAGGAACCTTTTTTGGATGAGATATCGGACACCGCCAATGGACAGTTCAACCTCCACCTCAGGTGCCAGCAGAGTGCCCCAGGGTTGCAAATCCCTAATCTCTTTAGCCTGTGACCCATAGGGTGTAAACAAGCCATGGTGCAAAGCGGTGACCAGAGTCGATTTGCCTGTTTCATTATTACCTGCTATCACATTGATACCCTTGGTGAAGGTGATATCCACTGCTTCCTTGATGCAACCAAGGGATTCAACCCGAAGCCGCTCCAGAATCATGTATCCACCTCCTCCCGGATCAGCTGTGCCAAGGTCCGGATCCCGTGTTGAATAACCACGGGATCGCCATCAATTTCATCAAGTAACCTCTTAAGCGTAACAATATCCATGGTGTTACTATCAATGGTGTCTACGGGCTTGTCCACCGTTTGACCCACATCTCGTCCCGCGGCCACCTGACCACTCTGTAAATCAGCCATTTCGGCCAATCGGGCTAAGTCAGATAACATCCCCGTTAAGAAGGGGTGGGGTGCTGTCAAATGTTGTAATTCGCCCTCACTGACCTCTGGCCATAATTCGGCAGTATCTAGTTCTAGGTGGAGCACTCGGGGCTTTAGCCAATTAGCTAGCTCCTGCAATTCCCCGTCCATTTCACTAGTGCTATACCCCGATACCCTTAGACGAAGCAACGTCTCCTCTGATAAACGGGGCTCCCAAACCCCTCTCGCACCGATGATGTCTGCCGAGTGCTCCAGCTCCCAATCATGGTCAAGCCAAGTTAAGGTATTGACTTGTACTTTTTCTACAATGGCCTCTTGGCTCCTTAGTTCAACCAAAGCTACATACCCACCATCATCTCCAAAACGCATGGGCTCCGGCGTACCGGGCATGATGGTTCTATCATTCACTTCCATGTATGAGTGCCAATGGCCCAAGGCCAAATAATCTAGCCGCCCCCGGGTTGCGGCATCTAAAGCAATGGGGTGATCATCTGCCTGATATTTCCCTTCGATGCGTAAAGAACCGTGGGCCACTCCAATGCGATACTCAGCCCCCGGTGTTTCGGGAAGATTGGTCATTTGGTCCATTTCCGAGCGCTTTTGGGTTATAGGAGTTGGCAAGAGCGCAACAGTCCCATCGAGGATGTAGACCGGTGTTTTCTCAGACAACACGTGGACGTGTGCCGGCGGATCAAGAAACGCCTTTCTTTGATAGATAGAATCATAGGAAAAAAGATCGTGATTGCCCGGTAGAATATATATAGGAGTAGGTGCCACCTCTTCCAAGATATGGAGCACCCTATAGACCAATTCATCGCCCACAGCGTTACTGTCAAATAGGTCTCCCGCGATGAGGACAAAATCACACCGTTCTTCCCTAGCTAGCTCCATGATTCGCCTTGCTGTCAGGAAGCGGGCCTCCCTCACTGCTTCAGCAACCGCCGAAACATGACTTGCTCCCATGCCAATATGCCAGTCAGCAGTGTGGATAAAACGCACGGACATCCCCCCTGTTTTGCAGGTACTAGAATACGAGCACATCTTTGTCGGCTAGGTCTTGACTTAAAGGTACAAAAGCATCTATTCTGCCTACTTCTAGTTCCCTTCGCTTCCCAAGATGGCTTTACCTGCCAACTGAAGATCCCCTTTGCCTACCTTGCTTTACTCTTCAAAATGAGGGAGGTTAGTGAGAGCATAGAAAACACAATGCAAAAATCCCGCTACCTTCTTAAGAGAAGATAACGGGATGGGAAGCGGGAATAGCAAAAGACTACAGTCTCAACACTTTAACCCTCCGGTGGCAGCTGCTTAAAAACTACATAAGAATAGACTAAAGACGCCAGGGAGGTTCCGATTATGGACACCATCATAATAGTGAAATTATGCGGGGCCGGTAGCCAAGTGGCTGCCAATGCCACAAGCCCACCAACTACAAAAAGCGGCCCCGCCATCCGATGGGTCTTACGCCAGACCTCTTCACTTGCTAGAGTCCACGGTGTCCGTATCCCCACAAAGTAGTTGTGCTTGACTCTACCCATCTGATTACCCATTAAGATGAGCATTAGGGCTATCGCCGGTTGCACAACTCTGCCTGCGTCAATGTTGTAACCGAGTCCCGCCAATAATACGAGTACATGGACTAAGACCATTAGACCCAAAACACTCCAACGGATCACATTATAGGTGCTAGCAAAGCGATGGTAGTTGGCTCTCTTGGGATCTAAGGCAGGTAGTACTAAGAACATGACATAAAGTGCTAAGCTAAGCAATGGTATGCCAAAGGCGCCAAAGAATCGACTGCTGTAACCATCAACCTCTCCCCGTATGTTCCAGTGACTTGGTACCTGTTCAGGTAGCCGAGGATAAAAATAGAAGCCCAATCCAAAGAGAAGCAAAAGCAAAGCCACTAATGGCCAATCTCGCTTGAGTTGCTCACGGGATAGCTTAGGTGTGTCCTTATTCATCTTTAGCTCCTCCTTCATCTTGGGTAGTATTTCCCCCAGTAGTATAGTCCATTAGCCAAGCGACCACATCCTGAAACACTGTAGACTCCAGTGAATAGATGATGTTTTGCCCTTGCCTTTCATCACTGACAAGGCCTGCCTGTTTCAAGACTGTCAAATGGTGGGAAAGGCTAGGTTTGGTGATGGAAAAATGCTCAGCTAACTCACCTGCACTCATATCGCCGGTTTTCAAAAGCTGTAGTACTTTGCGTCGGTTAGGATCAGATAAAGCCTTAAAGGTCAAACCTAAAGCTACCAGATGAACCACTCCCAGATTTAGACTATTAGGTAAGCGTCTAACTACATACTGATCATAACCTGACTAACAGGAGCTGTCAACAGCAAAATGCCCTCTGCCCTGCTCCCTTGTGGAACCCTACACCTTCGTTTTTGCTACCCTATAGGGACCCGCAAGGAGCGATTTTGCCAGGGCCACTTGCCTGGCCTATGTACCCTGTGTACCCGGCCTCTAGACAAAGTGCCTGTGGCCTCTAGCAGCCACCGGTATCCGACCTAGGACAAGGTCATCTTCCACCAAATAGTATTCATCAAAAAGATTCACTGTAGCACAGGCGTGGTTTGGTATGATCTCCACCTTATCACCAACACTTAAGCCTAGGGAACTATCTTCTATCACTCCATGCTCCTCGTTAACCCAAGCGATATAAGTAGTCTCCCGCCCTTTGATGGCACCAAAGCCCGGTACACCCTTACCTTGGTCTTTGGAGAGACTCTTGCTACCGGTATCCACTATATACCGCTGGGAAGTAGGGTGACTGACAACTGTGGCCAGCACACTTAAAGCACACTGATCCCAAGTAGCAACCCCCGGAGCCACCAAAGAGCCGTCATTGAAGACATAGGTGCCGGGGCGGATCTCAGTTACCCCCGGAACCTGGGCGACAATACTTGCACTTGGGGTAGAACCGGTGGAGAGCACCTCCATGGCAAATCCTCGGGCTTTTAGCGACTGACCAATTTCTACAATAATCTCGCCCTCGGCTTTACCTGTCATTTCCCTGCCCCTTGCATCTTGACCATGGGCATGACCGGCATGGGTAAAGAGCCCCTTAAGCTTAAGTCCCGGCAATTTGTCGGTGACCTTAGCCAAGGCCAGCGCCTCATCACTTTTAGCCAAGCCACTTCTTTGCAGACCAGTATCAATCTCAATTAAAACTTCAAGTTCTACGCCATAGTACTCAGCAGCCCTAGACAAGACCTTGGCTCCGATTTCGCTATCAATCCCCACAGAGATCCTGGCTAACCGCCCCAATCTAGCCAGACGATTGGCCCGATGGACTTCCGCCACCGGATATGCAACAAACACATCGTCGATTCCATTGTAAGCCATTGCTTCAGCCTCATCTACTGTCGCCACCGTCACACCCTCTGCCCCCAGAGCCCTTTGCCAATGGGCGATGAAAGGTGACTTATGGGTCTTAATATGGGGCCGTAGCTTTACTCCCGCCATGGTGGCCATTTGGGCCATCCGTTCCAGATTATCCTTCAGTCTGCCCCTATCCACGATTAAAGCTGGTGTGGGCAAATCATTGATATGCAATCTACTCCCACCCTTTGCCAAAGATATTATGTCCATCAGTGCTATCCATACTGCAACATGAATTCACATCACGTTAGCCCTCAGTCTCCCTAAATGATTCCCCCAGATAAGTCATGATTCCTCCAGGAATTTCCAGTCCCTGAGCTGAACACTGATACAACAAGATTGATTGGTGACTTTACGGAGCCGCGACTGTTAATCTGCAGGCAGCAAGAGCCCAGTTTGCCGGGAAAACTAAGGAGGCAGAAAACCCATGAGTGAGATTGCAGCAATCCTCAATTTCTATAGTGAACAAAGCCCCATGTCGGATCCACGGGAATGGGGAGAGCTATATGCTGATTTACCCAGTGACATAGCTGGGCTAGTTCAAGTGGTGCAGGGCCTAATGGTACACGGGCACTGGGTGAAACGCTATGACCTCGAACTTACAGAAGATCGCTATCAAGAAGTGCAACTTCGCAGAGTTACCCAACGCTTAGCACGCATCCAGGAGCTAGGCACGGACAGCTTGACCATCCCTCGCCCCTTAGAACAGAGGGTAGTAGGCAATTGCCGTGACTTCTCATTGCTCCTTTGCTCCATGTTGCGGCACCAAGGTATCCCGGCCCGAGCCCGCTGTGGGTTTGCCACCTACTTCTTGCCCAATCATTACGAAGATCACTGGGTATGTGAGTACTGGCACGGTGGCAAGCACGACTGGATAATGGTAGATCCGCAGCTAGATTCACTGCAGTGTAGTGTGCTTCAAACTGACTTTGATCCTCTGGAAATACCAAAAGGCTATTTCATTCCCGGGGGAGAAGCTTGGCTAATGTGTAGAAACAATCAAGCTGATCCCGACTCCTTTGGCATCTTTGATATGCATGGTCTCTGGTTTGTATTGGGCAATATGGTAAGAGATGTAGCGTCCTTGAACAAGATGGAACTATTGCCATGGGATACATGGGGGATCATAAGTGGCAGTGAGCCCCCTTCAGAGGATGATCTATCCTTCCTCGATGGGTTGGCGGAGCTTACTTTGGATAGCCTCCACAACTTTGTCAAACTTAAATCTATATACGAGACTGAGCCCCGTATACGTGTACCCAATGTCATCACAAGTTACCTAGCTGATGGCCCTACCCAAGTTACTCTAGGAATTCAGCCCTAGCATAAACTTACCGAATTGGCAGCGGCTTTTTGCAGGTGATCTCGCTCAGTTGTCGAACTATTCATGTAGGCAAATTAGTACCTGGTACTAAAATGGAATGGCGAGGAGCGATACCGATGACAATCAAGGGACGTGTGGAAGTTGAGCCCGAGTTATGTAAAGGCTGTGGCCTATGTGTGACCTTTTGTCCCCGCAAGGTGCTTGAACTCGCCGAAGAGGTAAACAGCAAAGGCTATAGGATTGTGTCACAAGTACATCCCGACAGATGCACCGGTTGCACTATCTGTGCGCAAATGTGTCCAGATATTGCCCTAACAGTTTGGCGAACCGAAAGGTCCAAGGAGGCGATCTAGTATGGCTAAGCTCATGAAGGGCAATGAAGCCATTGCCGAAGCCGCGATCAGGGCTGGTTGTAGAGCCTACTTTGGCTACCCGATCACCCCCCAAAACGAGATTCCCGATTACATGGCCAAGTGGTTGCCCCCATCAGGAGGCGTATTTCTGCAGGCTGAAAGTGAAGTCGCCGCCATCAATATGGTATATGGTGCCGGAGGCGCCGGAGCGCGGGTCATGACCTCATCTTCTAGCCCGGGAATCAGCCTCATGCAGGAGGGCCTTTCCTATATTGCCTGTGCCGAAATTCCTTGCGTAGTTGTGAATATGGTGAGAAGCGGCCCAGGTCTAGGTGGTATCTTACCTGCTCAAAGTGACTATTTTCAAGCTACGAAAGGGGGAGGTCATGGAGACTATCATATGTTAGTCCTGGCCCCCTCCACCGTACAGGAAGCTGTAGATATGACTTACGAAGCCTTTGAACTCGCCGACAAGTACCGCAATCCCGTCATGATCTTGGGAGATGGGTTATTGGGCCAGATGATGGAAAGTGTGAGCTTACCCCCGGCTATGCCCACACCCAAGGCACCTAGTTGGGCGACAACTGGTAGCCAAAAAGGCAAGCCCCGGATCATAAATTCGCTATATATCGAAGGAGATGTCATGGAAAGGCGCATTCAGCGCATCTTTGAAAAATACGCCCTCATGGAGCAGCATGAAACTCGGTGGGAGAAATATTACACAGAAGGGGCCAAGATTCTACTAACAGCCTATGGTAGCACCGCCCGCATCGCCAAAACCGCGGTGCAAAAGGCGCAAAGCGAAGGCATACCCGTTGGCCTGTTTCGTCCCATCTCACTATATCCCTTCCCGTATAAGGAACTGCGACAAGCGGCATTGGGTATCAAGACCATTCTCACAGTGGAAATGAGTATGGGTCAAATGGTGGAGGATGTGCGACTCAGCGTGGAAGGAGCATCCCCGGTTGTGTTCTATGGCAGAACCGGTGGTATGGTGCCCACTCCTGGGGAGATTCTCCAGGAGATCCGCAGAGTGTGGCAGGGTGTAGCATGAATGGTGGAGATCAATCATTCTGATGTCAACTACCAAAGGGGGAGTGTCACCAATGCGACAAGTCACCGCAAGGCCCAACACATTGACAGATAAACCCTTTCACTATTGTCCCGGCTGTACCCATGGTATTATCCATAGGTTGGTAGCTGAGGCTATTGATGAGCTTGATATACAGCAAAAAACCATAGGTGTGGC
>JAAZMF010000113.1 GCA_012798955.1 Bacillota bacterium
CGCTAGCCAAACTGCGCTACGCCCCGTCACTAGCATCCGACTGACGAACTTGATTATAACACAGGGTTCCCATTGTGTCAACGCTATCGGTCCCGGAAAATTGGGATCAGATTTGCCCCGCATCCAGCCATCTCTGGATCACAGGTAAGGCCGCCCTAAGGGCCTTACCACGGTGGCTAATCCTGTTCTTATCCCCATCGGGTAATTCCGCAAAGGTCAACTCAAGATCAGGCACCAAAAACAATGGATCATAACCGAACCCCCCGGTACCCTTCTCCTCCGTCAGGACTAGACCTTCACATGTACCATCGATACATTCAGTCAGGCCAAACCTGCTTACTAAGGCGATAGAGCACCTGAAACGGGCCGTTCTTTGCTCCCTAGGTACACCCTCCATTAGCTTGAGGAGTTTGGCGTTGTTCTCGCCATCACTGGCCGATATCCCTGCAAACCTTGCCGAATAGACCCCGGGTTGCCCCTTGAGGTAATCCACCTCCAAGCCTGAATCATCTGCCAAAGCTGTTAAACCGGTGAATCTCGCAATGGTCCTAGCCTTTTTTAGGGCATTATCTGCAAATGTGTTACCATCCTCAACTACATCCGGCACCCCACTAAAATCCTCTAAGGATAAAACCTCAAGGGCCTCACCGGACAGTAATTGCTTTATTTCCCGTACCTTGTTTTTATTCTTGGAAGCGATGACTACTGCGGCCACTGATTTGACCTCCCATTTTGGCGATCAAATCCTCTGTTAGTATACGCTGTTGAAGCGCTACCAGTTCTCTGATCCCCTTCTCAGCAAGATCTAGCATAAGATTCATGTCACTTCTGGAAAAGGGAGCGCCTTCCGCTGTACCCTGAATCTCAATAATCTTGCCATCGCCGGTCATAATTACGTTCATATCCACTTGGGCCTGGGAATCCTCGCTGTAGCAAAGATCCAGAAGCGGCACTCCTTCAACAAGGCCAACACTGACACCCGCCACAAAGCTAGCAATTGGCAATCTGCCCCAATTTGCCGTCTGGCCCAAGCGCTGCAATGCATCCATCATGGCTACAAAAGCTCCTGTCACCGCGGCAGTGCGTGTACCACCATCGGCCTGGATCACATCACAATCTAGCCACACCGTGCGTTCTCCCAATGCCTCAAGATCGACTACAGAGCGTAAGGCCCTTCCTACAAGGCGCTGAATCTCTGACGTACGTCCAGATAACCGTCCTCGACTAGCTTCCCTTACGTTACGAGTCTCCGTAGCTCGGGGAAGCATAGAATACTCCGCCGTAACCCAGCCCTGCCCTTGACCCCGCAAAAACGGAGGGACTCTTTCTTCAATGCTGGCAGTACAGATTACTTTCGTGTCCCCTGCCTCGATTAACACGGAGCCTTCCGCATATTTATTGAAGTTCCTGGTAATCTTCATCTGCCTAAGCTCATCGGGTTTACGTCCATCCATGCGTGTCATCTGTGCGCCTCCCTGGCCAAAGTTTGAATCCCCATATACATCCATCATCCATGCACTATAGCCGCCTATGCTCGGCTAACCCTTTAACTATCTCTCGATACCGTGCGCCTCTCTCTTCAAAATTCCGAAACATATCATAGCTGGCACAAGCGGGGCTCATTAGAACAACATCACCGGGCTTACCTAATTCGGCCGCCTTAAGCACAGCCCCCTCAAAACTCTCTGCCCTGTATATCTCTGGCCCCGAACTACTGCCTTGCTCCTCCAAAATCGCTTCCTCAATCTTATCTGCGGTAACCCCGGCAAGCACCACGGCCTTAACCTCTGAATCGATAATGGTCTTAGCAAGTGAATCGAACAATAACTGTTTGTCATAACCGCCGGCGATCAGGACAATCGGATCGTTAAACGCCCTAATCCCTGCAATGGCCCGGGCCGGGCTAGTAGCAATAGAGTCATTGTAATATCGCACCCCGTTAATCTCCTCCACCAGCTCTAGCCGATGGGGCACACCTTCAAAAGTGGCTATGGTCTGTACAATAGCTGCCGGTGTAGCACCACAAAGGGCACTAACCGCCACAGCGGCCAGCACATTCTCCCAGTTGTGTACACCCAGAAGCCGCACAGCCCCAATGGAGCACAAAGTCTCTTCTCTGCCCTGGGCAAAGCCGATATCCCTTACAGTAATCATGCCATTCCGGAGAAATACTCCTCGCTCAGGCTCTACCAAACGGCTAAAAAAGTAAACCTTGCCTGGGCACTCCTTGGCAAAAGCTCTGGTTGTGGCATTATCATAGTTAAGTACCACAGAATCATTGGGACTTTGAAACGAATATACATGGCGTTTAGCATCGATGTAATTCTCCATGCTCTTATGAACATCTA
>JAAZMF010000114.1 GCA_012798955.1 Bacillota bacterium
ACACCTCCCAAGTCTAAGGAGCCTACCCTCTAACCTCTGGCGAAGATAGAGCCGAGCAAAAGTAAGCAAAGGGAGCAAAAGGAGCCACAGCCTACCGATTTCGACAGGTAGGATGCCATGGCTCCTTTGTTGGAACTAGCACGGGACCAGCTATGGTATTTTACCGACTAGATCTCAGGTATTTCAATCTTGACTTCTTCTCCACTGGCACTAGACCGCAAAATACCATCAATAATGGCTTGGTTACGCACAATCTGTTCACCGGGAATCGGTGCTTCGCCCCCATCTCTCACGGCTAGGACGAAGTCACGGACTTTCTCTGTGAAAATATTAAAGTCCCGGGGTGTAACGGGAATGGGGCTTTCCGTCTGATGTCCCTGGAGATCATGATACAAAGTGATAGACCCCACACCACCATCCCAGGCTCCACCCCAGTTACCAGTACCACCCGGTGTGCACTTAAGGCCTGCATCTTTCCCTAAGAAGAAAGTGGCGCCCATGGAATCTAGATGCATGGCCCAGGAAATCTTAAAATACAAGACGATGTCGCCTTCTAGGCGAATAAACGCGGTACCGAAGTCTTCCACCTGGAAATCTTCTGGTTCCCAACCTCCGCTATATTTTGGGGATTTGCCAAAATAGTCCCGGGAATGGGCTGTTACTGTCAGGGGTTTGGGGTAGCCTAACGCGTTCATAGCCATATCCAGGGAATAGCACCCGATATCAGCGATGGCGCCAAAACCTGCTTCATCTTTATTGATAAATGAGCCACCGGGCATACCCCGCCTGCGGCCACCGCCGGTCTCAACGTAATAGATCTTGCCTAGAACCCCAGATTGCACAATATCCCTGATAGCCATCATATTCGGGTCGTAGCGTGGCTGAAAACCGATGCTAAGAATTCTATCGGCCTTTTTAGCAGCTCTCGCCATATTGACGGCTTCATCTAAAGTAACGCTCATTGGCTTCTCGCATAATACATGCTTACCAGCTTCCAGACAATCGATGGTAATAAAAGCATGGGAAGCATTAGGTGTAGACACACTGACAGCATCTAGTTCTAGATCCTCTAGCATGTCCTGGTACCGAACATAGCTCTTCGCCTTGGTAAAACCTTCCCTCTCACCATAGGCAGCAGCCTTACCGGGCACTATATCACATAGACCTACGACTTCAGCCTCGGGAATCTCCCTATATGCCCTAGCGTAGGACCGGGCAATGCCCCCTGTACCAATAATGCCAATGCGAATGGGGTCTCCTGACATGAATACAGCTCCTCTCTTGAAAAATCCTTAGAATATGGGTATCAAATCTCCGGTAGGTGTCCAATACCATTATTCCCGCCGTGTCAGAATTTTCCTTCCCAGATCTATGCCTAAGTAGCCAGGGGTGATTTGTCCCAATAAAACTGGCTCCCTGGCACCGGTGGCATTAGGTACATTGGTGGCTAGGCCCCGGACCGTCTGGTAAGCCAATACCGCAAAGGCCACAGCTTCTTTGGCGTCAGCTGCAACGCCGTACTGCTCCGTCCTCACCACGGGAATAGGCGCGATCTCATCTTCCAGCATCTTCATCAAAGTAGGATTCAGCGCCCCGCCACCACTGACGATGAACTCGTCAACGTTTTGCCCAGGGACTGCATTTTTCAAATGATAAGCAATGGCCTTGGCCGTAAAGGCTGTGGCTGTGGTGATCATGTCTTCATTGGAGACACCCCGCCCCGCCCAGCGCTCTATTAAGCCTTGAGTGAACTCTACGCCAAATTCTTCTCTCCCACTGGTTTTAGGTGGTTTCCTCATGACAAACTCATGGCCCATGAGCTCATGAAGCATATCCTGGTTGACTTGGCCCCGGGCAGCAATGGCACCATCCTCATCGAACCCCATATCACCATTGGTCATGTTGCTTACCATATAGTCAATAATCATGTTGCCGGGCCCGTTGTCAAAGGCGTAGACATCTTCTAACCCACACCCCTTGGGAAGAATAGTCATGTTGGCAATCCCACCAATGTTCTGTAACACCCGGGTGCGGGTTGGGTGCATGAACATAAGCCAATCAAAATACGGAACTAAGGGTGCGCCCTCTCCCCCCACCGCCATATCCCGGGCCCGAAAGTTGGATATGGTGGTGATGCCTGTGCGCTGGGCAATCACCGCTGCCTCACCAATTTGCAGAGTGGCCTGTTCGGCCGGAAGATGGTGGATTGTCTGCCCATGGCTGCCTATAAGATCAATGTCCTTGGGGTCAAAGCCCGCCGCCCCGATTACTAGTAGGGCAGCTCCAGCGAATTTCTCTCCCAATACCACATTCATGCGGCAGATCTTGTCCACAGTGGCCGAAGGTGGTGCAAATAGCTGGAAGATGTCCCGCCGCTCCTGTTCACTAAAGGGCATATTTACATAAGCGATGGTGTCAATCGCTAAGCCCTTTGAACTCTCCCTAATCTCAACTAAGGCAGCATCAACCCCATCAGCAGAAGTGCCTGACATCAAACCTACAACCCGCACAGGCCTTGCCAAGTATCGCCACTCCTCTGTGTTGGATTTTCAACATCCCAGCCTATGGCGCACTACCCTACTTACCTCGGAAAGCCGCCTTGTATAGCTCCACGTCGATCTTGGGGTTATGGTATTCATCCAAAAGGCCGTTAACCTCTTGCTGAACATCGGTAAGTTGAGTATAGCAGTAACCCACTACTTCATTTTGGTCTAAAATGACATCAACTAGATCAGTGATGCGCTGAACCATCTCCCCGTAATCCTCTGCAGCCTTGCCATATCCCCAGCCCTCTGCCTGTTGCTCCTCTACTTTGACACCACCGAATTCTGTAACCAAAATGGGAGCACCATCATAGTCAAATTCTGCAAGAAGCGTTGGCCGCCCGTGGCTAAAGGCCTTGGCATGGCGGTTTTGCTTAAAGATTTCATAGCGAGCCCTTAGATCACATGCATCCTGGGTGTACTCGTGGATGGTGAGCATATCGGTGAGGGCATGCTCCCAACCATCGTTGCTCACAACTAGACGAGTTGGATCAATAGATTTCGTCTGATAATACAGTGATACTAAATGGGCTACAGCCTCCGGCATCACCTTATGGGAAAGCTGATCTACGCCCCAACTCTCATTGATAGGCACCCAGGCGATAATCGAGGGATGGTTCCTATCTCTAAGAACTGCCTTGGTCCACTCCTGGCGCAATCTTTCGGCCCCCGCCACATCGTATTCATAGCAAGCGGGCATTTCTGACCAAACCAGAAGGCCGAGTTTATCGCAGAAATAGTAGAAGTAGGGATCCTCTATCTTTTGGTGCTTCCGAGCACCATTAAAGCCCATGGCTTTGGTAAGCTCGACGTCCTTGCGAAGCTCATCAATGGATGTAACTGTATAGAGCCCTTCCACCCAATATCCCTGATCTAGAATCAAGCGTTGGTAATAGGGTCGATTGTTAAGATATACTTGGCCCCGCTCAGCATGGATTTTCCGCATGCCAAAATAGGTCTTGATCTCATCGAGGGTTTTGTCACCAGACTTTAGACGGACCACTAGGTCATACAAGTGGGGATGCTCTGGAGACCAAAGGTGAGGTGCCGGCACCGGCAAATTGATGACACCCCACTCTAGGGGCGCACTTAACCAACGACTTATCTTATCTGGCACCGATACTTCCTGGGCAGCCACCAGTTTACCATTATCGGTAGCCATAACCTCGATTACTAGATCTGACTGCAGCTCACTCAACGTATATTCAATGGTGAGTCTCTCGTCATCAATATCGGGCTTTAGAAAAATATCTGTAAACCGAGTGGCAGAGACCGGCTCTAGCCACACACTCTGCCAGATCCCAGTTACCGGGGTGTACCAGCAGCCCCACCGCTCTTTTGTGGCAGTCTGTTTGCCCCGGGGCTGATCGATCCTGTCCTCATCGACTACCCGGACAGTAATAGTATTCATGTCATCTCTAAGTACATCGGTGATATCAAAGGAAAATGGCACATACCCGCCTATATGAGTACCAACAACCACACCATTGACCCATACAGTTGCCTCATAGTCTACTGCTCCAAAATGGAGCAACACTCGTTCACCCCGCCAATCATTTGGCACTTCAAAGCCTCTGGCATACCAAACCACCGGATGATACCCTTGGCAATTGATGCCACTAGCCGGTGTCTGGTAAGCGAAAGGTACGTTAATCACCTGCTCCAATCTACTGGTATCCCCCTGGGCGATGATTGATGGCCACTCTTCCCGTAGGCCTCGATTGGCATCATCAAATCCAAAACTCCATTCCCCGTTTAGTGATAGCCAACGCTCCCTCACTAGATTAGGGCGAGGATACTCCTGTCTCATGTGTTTAGTCATGTTTTCGCTCCTTTATGAAATATCATAAAACCGTTCAAATCCAATTGTACCAGACACAAACTATCCTTTTAGACCGGTCATCGCGATACCCTTGATAAATTCCCGTTGAAAAAACAAGAATAGGATTAACACCGGCAGAGATGCCAGAAAGGCGCCTGCCATCTGCATGCCCCAGTCTCTACCGTAATAGCCCACAAGGGTGGAGATTCCAACAGGTAGCGTATACATTTCCTTGGATGGTAAGACAATCAGTGGCCACATAAAATCGTTCCAGGACCATACTAGGGTGAAAATGGCCAAGGCGGCCAGGGAGGGCCTTGCTAGTGGTAAGATAATCCTCCAAAATATACCATAGCGAGAGCAACCATCGATGCGAGCGGCTTCTTCGAGATCCACCGGTATGCTCAAAAAAAACTGACGCAACATGAATACCCCAATGGCGGATCGCCACCACTGAACATGTCCCAAAATGTGAGCTTGATACTTGCGGAGGACATGGTACCCAAAGCCAGCACTAAAACCATTGTCATGGCCGATAATATTAGACGTTTTGACATGAGTTTACCCTCCTATTCTTCACTGCTGCCGACTAGAACTGTTTCCCGCTAGATCTCTCTTCTGTAATCACCTCCAATTGACGTACTCTCTAGTTCTTCACTCCAATTGCAGTGTAGTTCATGCTTAGGAAATTAGCCTCCCGGACGGATTTTCGAGCTTGATTTCAATATCGCTATGCAGGCCCTGTAGACCCTCGAACGATAAGCCTCGTGGGGATTCTGACCACTTGATCTCGACATTGCTGACCTCTAAATAGCCTCCGCAACATGCACACTGCTTGAGTCCCCATCTGCTCTTTGGGAATATGAACCGTCGTTAATGGAGGATATGTGTGGGCAGCCCAATCAATGTCATCAATCCCAACAACGCTGAGTTCATCTGGCACCATTAGTCCAATATCTCTAGCACCCTCCAATACCCCGATGGCAGATAGATCGTGGCAGGTCAAGATCGCGGTTGGCCGCTTCTCCTGGGCAAAAATGCGATGGGTCCCTTGACGTACAGCCTCGATTTCGTGAGTAGTGGACTTTTTCGCTGGGGTTACGTATTCAACTTTACATGTCTCGTCAAACCCTAAACGCATCGCTTCTGTGACAAAGGCATTGCGTCGCTCCGCCATGGGCCCTCGATCCGCCTCGCCGTCAGGCAAGCTAATAAAGGATATCCGCCGATGACCCAGTTGGTATAAATGCTGCAATCCCTGAGTTATGGCCATATGATTGTCCACATAAACTGCATGTCCGTCATCCTGGGTATAAGGTTCAATGGATACTGTCGGCAGGTTTCTTTTTCCGAGCTCGGTCCATGTATCCTCAGGCATTAATCCAAAAGTTATCACCCCTGTAACCGTTTGCTCGAGAAGCTCGGGTAACTGCCTCCGGTTCCGTTGATTAATCCCCATATAGGCAAGGTAGCAACCTCGCATACGAGCAACTTCCGTGTATACCCCCTGAACCATGTGACTAAAAAACGGATGAATCATGAGAGCATCGTTCCCGACTTGTGCGGAATTTGCATAAAGAAACAAGATCGCCTTAGGCTGTCGCCCTAACTTGAGATTTCTTGCCACCTTATTTGGTGTGTAATTCAGTTGTTGAGCCGCCAGCAATACGCGCTCTTGAGTTTTGGCTGAAATGCCCGCTTCCGTTGCGGAATTATTTAGAACCCGAGAAACTGTGCCTATGGACAAACCTGTTGCAGCTGCTATGTCTTTGAGCGTTGCCATTATTACACAACCTTCCATGCCCCTCAGCCGTGGTCGTGTCGAGTACTAGCCTGTATCGCAAACGTTTGTGATCTGATAATTCTCTACTATTATCCACAATCCTTCTTTGTTGGGAAAATAACCCATTGTGTTCAAGGGAGACGCCGAAAGCTGCTACAAATGCAAAAGCCAGGCTCTGAACAAAGAGCCCGGCCATCGCTTAAATCTAATCACCTACATTACCTCAAGTCAACGTTGTTTGGCTGCTTGCTTGAGTCCCTTAATCGCAGTGGTGAAATCGGTACCATCTCCTAGAAATACACCAGATGTGCCCCCTACGAAAAACGTTGCACCACAGGAAGCTGCGTTGCTGACAACCTCTTGACTCACGGCACCATCTACCCCAATGGTAAACTGCATACTCTTGGATGCACGCAATGCTGCCAATTGCTCTATTTTTTCCAAGGTGAAACCAACGAGCCTTTGCCCCGCAAAGCCCGGCTCCACTGTCATCACCAGAACCATTTGCACCAATGGTAATAGCAATTCTATGGACTCCACTGTAGTCGCAGGATTAATAGCAATGCCAGCAGCAGCACCGGTGGCATGGATCGTCCGCAAAAGTCGCAAAGGCGTGCGTGTTGTCTCACTGTGAATGATACATAGATCAGCACCTGCGGCAAGAACTCGTTCGATACAGCTCTCTGGGTGCTCAACCATCAGATGTACATCTATAGGTAAGTGAGTAGCGTCACGCACCTGTTTCAACAGGTCGTAACCCAGTGCCAGATTATCTACATAGTGCCCATCCATGACATCTACGTGCAAAGCATCGGCCCCCGCCACCTCCAACGCCTTGATATCCTCCCCTAATCTCAGCAAATCTGCACACATCAAAGATGGTGACACTAAGCAGGGGTTCTGCAACCATCTCCATCTCCTACCGTTTGCCTGCATTTCCGAGCTTTGCATCATATCCTTGGCCTCCCGCGCCTTCTACTAATTGGAGTAGCACTATAATTCGGATATCAATGGTATCCGCCCTTTTGCCAATCTGTATCTAGAGTTTTCATGACAATCTTCTTGATCGATCAGGCTTTACCTTCATCACCCCCGGTGCCTATCTTGGGGGCTTTCTCTAGGCTATGTTTCAATTGGATATGCACTGGACATTTCCGGAACATCGGTGATTGGGCCTGTCCAAGCCGTAGGAGGAAACTGGCAAGGATATGAGGAAGTACGGCTTTACCTAACAATCTAGGAAGGAGCATACTAATGAGCGACAAAAAACGGGTAGCTGTATTAGTGGAGCGGGAATATGAAGATATGGAACTGTGGTATCCTTACCTGCGTCTTGTAGAAGCGGGCTATGATGTGGCCATTGTGGGACCGGTGGCCAACAAAGAGTATCCTAGCAAACATGGCTATATGATCAAGTCCTGCACTGACATGGTAGAGGCCAAAGGTCAAGATTGGGATGCTGTCGTTGTACCGGGTGGCTGGGCTCCAGACCGGCTTAGGGTCTACCCTGAAATGGTAGCGATAGTTCGAAAAACCCATGAACGCAACGGGGTCGTAGCAGCTATTTGCCATGGTCCCTCACTGTTGGTCTCGGCAGATATCGTGCGCGGCAAGAAGGTGACATCCTATGTAGCCATCAAGGACGATCTAATCCACGCCGGTGCCAGCTGGAGTGACGAGGAAGTATTAATCGATTGGAATCTAATTACATCCAGAACCCCTCAAGATTTGGTGCCTTTTGTTAAAGCTATTTTAGTAGCACTAGAAAGCTAGTATCCCATCCATCTGCCTTTCGAAGAACAGACATACCCGCCTTACCTCGTCTAAGCGAGCATATCGGCCAGACCGCCCCTGGCGAACCAAAATGGGGCCAAAGCTAGGTGCTTAATCTAGCGTAGGCCCTTCGCAATTGCTAGCGCGTTATGGCCTCAATCCACGCCCCCGCGTGGGGGGCGACCCAAATGTCGTACCCGCACAGTTTCGTCTACAAGCGTTTCAATCCATGCCCCCGCGTGGGGGGCGACGCACACATTAGGTTCTAAGCTGACACACATGCGCGTTTCAATCCACGCCCCCGCGTGGGGGGCGACCTAGGCTCTGATAGCCCCGATTAAACAGCCAATTGTTTCAATCCACGCCCCCGCGTGGGGGGCGACATTTCGTTCGACTATTGAGCACTGGGGCTTCGGTGTTTCAATCCACGCCCCCGCGTGGGGGGCGACCAAAGCACCGCCCGAACCACGTCCTCCACACGCAGTTTCAATCCACGCCCCCGCGTGGGGGGCGACCTTCTAATGCACGGTTTCAAATTGGCCCACCAAGCCGTTTCAATCCACGCCCCCGCGTGGGGGGCGACGCCACGTCAAGAATATATAACTCGCTGAGTTGGGGTTTCAATCCACGCCCCCGCGTGGGGGGCGACGCCCTCTAACCTGCTGGCGATTGCTCGCCATGGGAGTTTCAATCCACGCCCCCGCGTGGGGGGCGACCTCCTCGATGAGCGACCCCACCTCTTCAACCGAGTTTCAATCCACGCCCCCGCGTGGGGGGCGACCTGAGCCTTGCTGATAGCCATGTACAAGGGCCTCGTTTCAATCCACGCCCCCGCGTGGGGGGCGACCTTTA
>JAAZMF010000115.1 GCA_012798955.1 Bacillota bacterium
AGTGCGATACGTCGATTCATGTTGATCTCTCCTTAGGCTTCCATCACATTTTGGATAAGATAACCAGTTAGCCAGAAGATGAGGAAGAGGCCTAGGGCACTCCCCAATAGAGAACCGCTGTCAATGAAAATCCTTGCCGTGTGCATAGAGTCTATGCTACCCTGTACATTCCAGACATGTTGTGGGATTTTTACTGCGATGTCTGGCACCCAGGCAAAGATGCGATATCCTATAGCTCCACATAGGTTATGGAGCCACAGCAATGTAAAGTAGCTAATTCCCAAGAGGAATCGCCATCTAGTGGCCAGCCTCATACAGTTGTATCCTGCCTGAATGATTATGGCCATGTGAAGTCCAAAGCCCCAATATACAAGGCCAAAACCAACAGTCGCCTTGACAAAATATGCTCTAGCTACCATTGAATGGAGTATAGCGTCGCCATAGGCACCCATAATCTGCAGGCCACCGGCTGCTTGCATCACCCACCAAAATCCCAAGGTAGCCAGAATGGCATTTGCCGTAAAACCAATCATCACTGCTGTGAGCTTAGCCAAGGCGATCTTCCATCCCGGTTGAGGCAGAGTCAGAGTCTGATAAATACCCCCAATCTGCCATTCATGGCGATAGACCTGGACCGCTTGCATTACTAGCCAAAAGAAAACCAGGGCGAAGGGAACAAAAGTGGGCGCCACGGCTACCTCCACTGGACCCCGTCCAATGCGACTATAGAAAAACATATCCCAAAGGATAATGCCTATGCCTTGGATGATCGCCATCTGCTTAATACTCTCTAGATCCTTCTTGAGTAGCCTGCCAAAGCCCCTCATCGGTATACCTCCTCGAACAGTCCCTGAATAGAGCGACCATGTTTAGCTCTGAGTGTTTCCGCATCCTCATCTAGGCGAATCTGGCCCTTTTCAAGGAAAATGACTCGATCAAAAATCCCTTCAGTTTCAGCTACCTCATGGGTAGAGATGATGATCGTATGTCTGCCAGACTCATACCCACCGATTAGACTCTTGATAATGCGGATCCTAGAAGGTGGATCGATACCAGAAAGAGGCTCATCTAGTAGGTATAGATCCGCATCTCTAGACATAGTGACTGCTAGCTTGAGCCGAGCCCGCATACCCTTAGAAAGATGCCCTACCTTAACATTATTTTCCAGGTTCAAGAAACCTACTAGCTCATTGGCCCTTTCCCAGCGCCAATCGGGCACAAGACCAGCAGTATAGTCCAGCGCCCCTTGCACAGTCATCCAATCATAGAGGTGGTCGATTTCTGGCTGGTATGATACCCTGGCTTTGGTTTCTAATCCCACCGGTAGATTGTTAACCCTAACACTACCACTGTCCGGGCGCAAGACTCCGGCTAGTAGTTTCAAGAACGTGGATTTACCACTACCGTTGGGACCAACAAGCCCTACAACAATGCCTTTGGGAATCTCCACTGTTATGCCATTTATCGCCTGTACACGCCCAAATCGTTTTGTCATATTCTCTGTTTGCACAAGCGTTTTACCGGACATCACCACGCCCCCCCTTACCATCTCGAACAGCTCTGTAAGAACTTGTAACTAGCTCCATAATCTCAGTTTCCTCTAAGCCCAAGGCAATAGTCTGGCGTACAAAGCTCTCCACTGCCGCCCTGGCCATTTCACTTCTCAGTGATGCCAGAAGCCCTTCATCTTCTCTAATGTATGTCCCTTCTCCACGCCTAGTCTCCACTAGTCCCATATTTTCCATCTCCCTATATGCCCTTTGCACAGTATTGGGATTCACTCGGGCGGCCTCGGCTAGTTCCCGCTGTGAAGGTAATCTATCACCAGGTTCTAAGACATTCCGGGCTACTGCCCTTTTCACTTCATCGATAATCTGCAGATAAATGGGGCGGGTGGAATCAAAGTCGAGCTTCACCTGGAACCCATCGGACAAGCAAGCCACCTCCCTCTAGCACTAGTGCACTACCTCGCTAGTGCGCTAGTATTTTACCACACATTGATGCAAAACACAATACTTTGTGCATCCAGATAATCAAAAACCTAACACAAAAAAGCGCCCCCTAGGTGAGGACGCTCAAATGAACTTATTTCGCAGTTGTCATGCCTATGATGGACTTACTCCCGATACTATCTCTATCTGCTTTCCAGGGGATTTTTCTCAAAGTATTCTTGAACAAATACTATACCTAGAGCCACCATTCCCCCCAGGACCAGTGCAATAGCTACATTAAGCATGGGTCGCACGTTTACCGGGTCTATACCTACGGCAGGTTGGTCAGTCACCACTGTGCTCTCCATGCTAATGAGTGCCATTTCTGTGGTATGGATCTCCTCACCTAGAGATAGCAGTATGCTCCTATCTGCGGCCAAGTGATCGAGCACTCTCGCTCTGGCTATCAATATCGCCGCATCGGACGATTCCATAGCCTCCAAAGCTACCAGAGTATCCAGTGAATCTTGATATGCATCTAGGGTGCCTGCATACTCATCTTGTAGCTTTGCCAACCTCTCGGCCGGAAGCTCATGTTTCTGAGCATAAATAGCATTGGATTGCTCTAGAAATCGTGCTGCCACGGCCTCCACCACTGCCTTGGCTCTAGCGGCATCGCTATGCTGATACTTGATGGATAACATACGGGTACCACGGACCTCTTCTATAGAAAGAGGTCCAGCAAAGTCCTCTGTAGACCGATATTCATCGGTTAGTCTAAGATCAACTAGGACTTGGCTCAACATGTCGCGACTTACCAGTATCTCTTTGGATGCGGCTAGATTACCATAAATCTCGTGGCCAAAGGTCCCTAAAGCAATCTGGGTAGATGCTTCATATTCTGGCACGATAACATACTTGGATACACCAAAAGCTACCAAAGCGGCCACCAAGGGCAGGAGAACAACCAGCCAGATGCGTTTTCTAATTATCTCGATAATCTCCCGGAGCTCAATCTCATCTTCATAATAGAAAGGCTCTTGGGAGGGCAAGCCACTTGTCATACAGATTCACGACTCCTTTTAATCAATTGCTTAGAATTTCGCTACCCATTGGTACCTTTCCTGCCAAACCAAACCATCTCCTGTCTTTAAACCCAACAATAACTCACCAACGCCACTATCATGGGCGCAGGCCTATGGACAAGACACCAAACTACCTAGGTTACCGTATCATAGTCGGGGAGGAACATAGATACCTTGTTGGAGGGGAGCGGAAGTGGGCGCTGATGATAAGCTTAAGGTCAAAGTGCGCCAAAGTGATGATGGGCGGAAAAAGAAGATTAAAATCGAAAACGAAGGACTGGAGATCAAAATCAGGGTAAAAAGCCCCAAACGGTGCCAGTACTGCGGCCATGAACACGATGACGAGGACAGACATTTTTCATTTCGGTAAGTCAACACTGTGCCAAATCCCCCATAGAGATGGCAAAAGCCCAGGCAAAAAACCTGGGCCTTAGCTTCCTATTCAGTATATCTGTTTACGATTGGCCTAAGGTGAAGTAAAGCTGGACCGTGCCTTGCTGCTTAGCTAGGGACCCTGCTCGGCTCTCTACCTTCACATCCCAGCCAATATCCTGGGAGCCATTGGGACCGGTATATATACCGCCTAGTCCTTGGGCACTTTGCCAATGTGCAAACCTGTCTCCCGATGGCCGAACAGCTACATCCACACTTGCATCTGCAACTGCACCGACAGTCAGTGCCCAATTGGCATTACTCTGCACTCTAATCATACCTACGTTATTGAACTCCACAGCTTGTCCATTTTCAGGGTAGATGAAGGCGATCTCCGCTGGCTGCAGAATTGTTAGCTTCTGCATCACAGGAATCTCCATCCTCACCTTTAACTCAGCACTAGCCAACTCTCTGGCAAATACCGTGCCACCCAAACCGAC
This sequence comes from Bacillota bacterium, assembly GCA_012798955.1. Lineage (GTDB taxonomy): Bacteria > Bacillota > Limnochordia > DTU087 > DTU087 > JAAZMF01. The sequence continues at coordinate 3,889 of JAAZMF010000115.1, forward strand.
TAGCAAAACTGTCACAACCAACATCGCACCAATAATGTGAATCCGCTTCATGGGCGATCCTCCTTTGGCAACCCGGCCACCATGGCATTTTGCTTTAGGTCCGTAGGCTTTGCGTCCCCACCTTTCGATGGGTTTACCGTTTCTGGAGCTACTTATGTTGTTTTTCACTACGTCATAATGGCAAAAGAGCCCGTTCAACCAAAGAGGTGAACAGGCTCTCATATCAGTCCTATCACTCTTCGGCAGCCCGGCCACCATAGCATCTTTGCTTTAGGTCCGTGGGCTTTGCGTCCCCACCTTTCGGCGGGTTTGCCTTTTTCGTAGAGCTTATTTACCTGGAAATATCTTCCTGCACCATGATAATAGCATACATTCCTATTCTATGTCAACTGTCATTTCTTCAAATAAAATCTCACTACTACCACTGGACAAACTGACCTTAACATGATACGTGCCCTGGTCAAGACCTGTGGCTGTGCCTGTTAGTTGCAGTTTCTGCAAGGGGATGACTCGTTCAACATCCTCTGGCATAGTGAGCGCTGCTCTTTCCACAAAATCCCCTGATTCGGTGCTAATCACAATATCAGCTATGGGAGTCAAATCAACATTACCGATGTTGGTCATATCTAAGGAAAGCAAGTGGCCTTCCTCAGACTTTTCCGCCTGTAGGCTCCTCAGCTCAGCTTGGGGTGTGTGGTCTATTCCCACCAAAACTGAGAGCGGGACGGTCCTTTGGCTAACAAGCTCCCCAGATTCTAGATTCAGAGCCGCCAAGATTAGAGACCCATGGTAGCTAGCATCTATAGCTTCCTTGGGTACGGCTACTGTCAATACCACCCTACCCTTGC
>JAAZMF010000013.1 GCA_012798955.1 Bacillota bacterium
AAGTCAGAGACTGTCAATGGCTAAGGACGGGTTGCACGGGCTTTGTTGAGCAAATATACGTACTTTCTCTCTGCAGCCTCGATGGAGTAAACCGCGTAATCCACAAGCTCTGGATCCACGACATTGTCAAAAAAAGTCTTGGCATTTACCCAGTCCCGCCGGGCTTGCTCGACAATGCTCTCAAGGCTATCATCCATCTGTTTTTCTACAATATCATCATGATCTACCAAAGAAAACTGAGCTTGAACTGTTCCCCACAGATCCCGCAAGAACTCCAGTGCCACAGATTATCCCCCCCATAGATTACATCGCCCATGATCATGCTTATGATCATTCTATCCTGGAGGGTACACGTTTATTCCAAAAATTAGGAGCCTAGGGCCATGGCACGCCCTATACCTCCCGACGTCCTTCTAGTGCTTTGGCCAGGGTGACTTCATCCACATACTCCAAATCGCCTCCCACGGGCATGCCATGGGCCATCCTGGTCACTTTTATGCCTAAGGGCTTGAGCAAGCGAGCGAGATACATGGCTGTCGCCTCGCCTTCCACATTGGGATCTGTGGCCAAGATCACTTCTTGCACAGTATCGTCCCTTAACCTCTCCAAGAGCTCCTTGACTTTTATATCAGCCGGACCGATACCATCTATGGGGGAAATCGCTCCATGGAGCACGTGGTAAAGGCCTTTAAACTCCCTCGTCCGCTCAAGGGCTATAACATCTTTAGGCTCCTCCACAACACAAATCATACTGTTGTCCCTCGTCCCCGAACTGCATAAACGACAGGGGCTTTCCTCAGTAAGATTACTACAAATTGAACAGTATATGATTTTTTCCTTGGCCTCAACGATGGCTTCCGCTAGACTCTCCGCGCTAGCCTTACTTCCACTAATAATATAAAATGCCAATCTTTGCGCCGTCTTGGGCCCGATGCCAGGTAGCTTGGCCAATTCTTCTACTAGGCGGGCCATGGGCCTCGCATATAAGGACATGTCCTAGTTATCTCCTTTATGTCACCGCGGAACGCTTTTCATGTCAGAGGTAGCAACCTAACCTAAAATAGCCCATTGGGCAAACCAGGAATATTCAGTCCCCCGGCCACCTTCTCCATCTCTGCCGCACTCATCTCCTGGGCCATCCGAATAGCTTCGTTGGTAGCGGCCATCACTAGATCCTGTAACATCTCCAAATCATCTGGATCAACGGCTACAGGTTCGATGGTGATCTCTTTGATCTCTAAATGCCCCGTGATTACCACCCTAACTACTCCCCCGCCAGCAGTTGCTTCTACTGTCTTGTTGCCCAACTCTTCCTGCACCCGGGCCATATCTGCCTGCATCTTTTGGACCTGCTTCATCATCTTTTGCATATTTCTCACTGCCAAAACCCCTCTCAGTTATCAGTTGAAACTTCTTTAATGGTTCCACCAAATAGCCGGCGAGCTGCATCTAGGGCCGGGTTGCCTGTCTCCGTCTCTAGAGTATCGCCTGGGGATTCCGTACTTTGTTGTTCCACATCTTGCTGCTTTGTGTCCTGTTGCTTTGTGTCTTGGTGCTCCGGGGCTCTGTGGGCAGATGGGGAAGATGTTCCCCGGGCCTTATCCTCTGCCATTTCCGGCAATTCGTCCTCATAGCAACAGATGGCCTCCATTGGTCTGCCCACGACCCTAGATAGACAGCGCTGCAACACTTCAGTGTTTTTGGGCTGTTCTAAGCTGGCTTTATGAAACTCTTTATCTCTGGGGAAGGCTAGCACCAAGCGATCGTCCCTGTCAATGCCTACGGGAGTTGCCTCCCTCAAGAAAGCTTCCACGGGCGCATTTCGTTCCTGTCTAAGTATATCAGAGACTTGGTCCCAACGGGCTAAAAATGACCGAAATTCATCGTTCCAAGTATCCGTTGATGCCGCTGCCACGCTAGACAACGGTTCTGTCCCGGATATGGCCTTCTCCGCCTCGATAGTAGCTCTGTCTTCGTACCTTGACGGTTCTGTGGTGCTTTCTTTGGACTGGATTTCTCTACCCTCTGCCAAAGATTTCGCAGTAGATTCCTTAGGAGTATCATTGCTCCGAGGCACCGGTTGTGCCTCTTGCCACGCTACTCTTTCCGTTGTTCGTATAGTAGCCATCTCTAAAGGCAGCCATGGCGGAGACATCCACCGCATAGCTGCTGTAGCCTCGGCTAAGGCATCTATCAGATCCAGAGTCTGCCCTAGATCCATTGCAGTTAGGTGGGGTAGCTCGCCCCACTTTCCATCGAGTTCCCCTGGGTTATCCTGGGCCTTTGCCAACATCAAGTCCCGCAAAAAGCTAACACAATCCTTAGCTAGTTGAGCCGGATCTGCCCCTTCCTCAATTAGCTGATGAAGTTGCGTAATAGCAGATATTCCATCTTGAGCCGCCAGACTATCGAGAAGTCTCCAGATTTGATCTGCAGGTACAACCCCTAGTAGCTGGGCTACGTGAATCTCTTCTATTTCCCCACCTTGAAATGAAATCGCCTGATCCAAAAGCGCCAAAGCATCCCTCATACCCCCCCGGGCATGGCGTGCAATTAGCTTTAGAGCATCTGGAGTCACCTTAACTCCCTCTACGTCCACCACTTGGTTTAACCTTGCTACCAACTGCTCATCTGTAAAATTCCGAAACTCAAATCGTTGACACCGGGAAGCAATGGTCTCTGGTACCTTGTGGGCTTCAGTCGTCGCTAACACAAACACTACATGTCCCGGGGGCTCCTCAATTGTCTTCAACAGGGCATTAAATGCGTCTGTTGTGAGCATATGAACTTCATCGATAATGTATACCTTGTATCCACCCTCGGTGGAGCCAGTACGCACATTCTCCCGTAAATAGCGGATCTCATCAATACCTCTATTAGAGGCACCATCTATCTCAATGACATCCATGGCAGCACCATCGTTGATTCGTTGGCAATTGGCACAGATATTGCATGGCTCTCGGGCCGGGCCATTCTCACAGTTAAGCCCCTTGGCCAGCAACCGGGCTAATGTGGTCTTGCCAGTCCCCCGGGGACCCGAAAACATATAGGCATGGGCAACGCGGCCACGCTCCAGGGCATTTTGCAGAGTACGGACGACTGGGGTCTGACCAGTAACGTCGGCAAACCGCTGTGGCCTGTATTTTCGATATAATGAAAGGTATGCCATATTACCGCCTCCAGGGTCAGTAGGTTTTCCATGAATAGGTTTTCATTAGTACTTTCCGATCAGGCCTCTGATATCCTGCAATTTCAGCCGTTCATGGACCACAATACAAAAAAAGCCGGACCCCAAAAGATCCGGCTCAAAAACTGCCGTGCACCCATCCTCGAACTGGTACCTCCAGGCGGCACCCAGGTAGTTAGCTCAGACTAGGCGCCCTCGCGGCACATGAGGTTATCCACTTACCGCTGCTTCCTCCCGGACCTGACGGGGTTCATGAAGCCTCATTGCGCAAGACCCAATCGTCAACACCACTTGCCCAGACCTGACCCTACAGGCCCGGTCCTCAAATGGGAATTCGACC
>JAAZMF010000116.1 GCA_012798955.1 Bacillota bacterium
CTGATGGCAGGAGCCCTGATGGCGATATGGCCTATGATTACCCTGTTTATGCTACTACAGAAGCACTTTGTTGAAGGGATTGCTCTTACAGGTACCAAGGCTTAGGAGCCGGACAGAGCTTTTCGTCCAATAGCCTCCAAGCATAAGTTAGTATTGATCAAGAGCGCCGTATTCATGGCTATTGATTAGGTTCCTAAGGGAGCGCTCAGTGACAAGCAAATCAACTGGAGCACCAAGAAATGTTATGATAACATGACAAGTTGGTACTTAGCTTGTTACGTATTGGCTTATTGGATTTTTATGTGATGGAGAGATGGATGGGTAGAAGGTTTGGTTCTAGATGAGAGTGAGACGGATAAAGCGATAGAGGAGATTGGGAGGGGCACATATGCACATACCAGACGTACTTGCAGATATTGGAAAACGACAGCACAAGGGGGAGACTGTGGGCATATTCTCTGTCTGTAGTTCAAATGACTATGTCCTCAAAGCCACCGTTCAATTAGCGAAAAATAACGATCAAGTTGTCCTCATTGAAGCCACATCAAATCAGGTCAATCAGTACGGGGGATACACAGGGATGACTCCGTCGGACTTCGGCAGCTATCTTGGAGAATTGGAGAAGGCCCATGGCTGTAGACCAGGGCAGGTGATTCTCGGTGGTGACCACTTAGGTCCAAACCCGTGGCGGCATGAGCCGGCCGAGACTGCTATGGGGAAAGCGAAGCAGATGGTTACAGACTATACCCGCGCTGGCATCGTCAAGCTACATCTAGATGCTAGCATGAACCTGGGGGGTGACGGCAAAGCTCCCATCAGCCCTCGCCTGATCGCACAGAGAACTGCAGAACTTGCCAGGGCAGCGGAAGAAGCATTCAATGAGTTGAGAGAAGAGACGCCGGATGCCTTAGCACCGACATATGTTATTGGCACGGAAGTGCCGATACCCGGAGGTACTCAGGGTGAAGACGATGTTCTGCAAGTTACTACTCCAGCAGATTTGGAGGAGACAGTGACCCTAACTAAAGAGGCTTTCAACGAGCAAGGACTTGAGCCCGCATGGGCCCGGGTTATGGCAGTTGTTGTGCAGCCAGGGGTCGAGTTTGGCAGCCATTCTATACACGAGTATGATCCTACTAAGTTTGAGATGATGAGGCAGAGTCTGAAACGCTTCTATCCTTTGGTTTTTGAAGGGCACTCCACAGATTATCAAAGGCCTGAAAAGCTAAAGGAGTTGGTCCGGGACGGAGTAGCCGTGCTCAAGGTAGGACCAGAGCTAACCTTTGCTCTTAGAGAAGGCGTATTTGCACTTGAAGCTATGGAAAGAGAGCTGTTTTCAGGTAAGGAGAATATCTGGTCAGGGGTTTCCAAGATCCTGGATCGGGTAATGGTTGAAAATCCTGTCCATTGGCAGCCTTATTATCTAGGTGACAGGCAGAACCAGGCCTTTGATAGACGCTTTAGTTTTTCCGATCGATGTCGTTACTATTGGGGAGAGCCTAAGGTACAGAAGGCTATGAAGCAGTTGCTTAGCAATTTGAGCAGAAACAGGCTGCCCCTATCGCTACTCAGTCAGTACCTGCCACTGCAGTATGGAAGGGTACGGGAAGGTGTACTCGCGCCCGAGCCCGAAGCTCTCTTACTGGACTGCGTTACTGAGGTGCTTAGGAAGTATAATTGGGCTGTAAATCCAGCTTTGGAGGGGTGATTTGCATGACCAAGAAAGATGGGCTCTATCTTGATGAGTATATGCCCCGAAGCGAACTGGTTGTCGAACGGGTATGTGTCGAAGGACCAAGGTTTCCAGTAATCGATTTTCATACTCATCTTGGCTCCTTGACAGATGGCGAAGAGACAGAAGTAAGGGAGCGAATCGCTCGCCATGTGGATCAGTTGCAGGCTATCGGTGTGGAACATGTCGTTAATCAAGCGATGCGGTGGGGAAACGAGCTAATTGGCCTCCTGAAGACGCTGGCCCCGTGGGCTGATTTCTTCACCACTTTTGGTGGTGTTGATATCTCTCAACTCGATGAGCCCGGTTTTCCTGATATGGTAGAGGACAGTCTAAAGCGTGGGGTTGATCTAGGCATGCGGGGTGTGAAGATATGGAAAAATGTCAGTTTAGGGATGAAAGACCGAAGCGGACGCCACATACCCATTGATGATCCTAGACTTACACCAATCTGGGACACAGCTGCGCGGCTTGACCTTCCGGTACTAATGCATATTGCAGACCCGGTGGCGTTTTTTCGACCTGTGGATAGATTCAATGAGCGATTTGAAGAGCTGCAACACCACCCCGATTGGTCGTTCTGCTCACCAGAGCTATTTGAATTCGAAGAGTTGATGGAACAGCAAGAGCGACTAATAAAGAACAACCCAAATACAGTTTTTATCATCGCTCATATGGGTTCATATGGAGAAAACCTGGGCTTTGTGGGAGAGTGTCTCGACAAGTACCCCAACATGCATGTTGATATGGCTGCCCGCTTAGCGGAACTAGGACGGCAACCGTACACTGCCAGGAAGTTTTTTGAGAGGTATCAGGATAGAATACTATTTGCCACAGATTGTTTCCCATCATGGCTAGAACACATGAAGTACTACGAGTTCCTGGAAACGTGGAATGAGTATTTTGACTACTCCTCTTCAGGGGTTCCGGGACAGGGACGATGGAAAGTCTACGGGATCGGACTAGATGATGGAATATTGGAGAAGGTATATAACCTTAATGCCAAGAGACTGTTGGAATCATAGGAAAGTTTCGATTTGGCTCAACCAACGGGAGATAGATTCAGTATAGCAGGAGAAGGGCGACTGAAGGAGAACATGATCATGTTGTTAGGACAACTAATAGTGAGGAATGGTAGTATTCATGTGCGTCTTGGATGATAAATCTCCTTTGGCCCTTTATTATCAATTAAAGCAGATCCTAGAGGACAAGATTGTATCAGGAGCATGGCAAGTAGGGGAACAGATACCTACAGAAAATGAGCTCTGTGAATTGTACGGCGTAAGTCGCATCACCGTGCGGGAGGCTCTGGCTGAGTTGGAGCGGGAAGGCTATATCACCCGCAAGCGAGGAAGAGGAACCTTCGTGGCCGTGCCCAAAATTGAGCAGAATCTCATGGGCATCTATAGCTTCACCGAGGAGTTTAGAAAGCGAGGCCTAACTCCCCACAGTGAGGTGTTGGAGTTTGTGCGCTTGCTTCCGGAGAAGAATATCCAAGAGGCATTAGGTATTGGTGGGGCTCAGGCTGTGCATTACCTCAAAAGGTTGCGCTTTGCCGATGATGTCTTGATGGCTATTGAGTGCACGTATCTTCCGTGTAGCTGTTTCCCGAATCTTTCTCGGGAGCGAGTCGTCGAAGAGCCTCTTTATGATGTATTACGGAGTGATTATGATCTAGTATTGACTTCTGCCCAAGAGACCTTTGGTGCGGTGTTGATTCAACCTCCGGATTCATCCATGTTTGGAGTGAGCTCTGGGGCTCCAGGTCTTGAACTAGAGAGGTATTCCTATAGTGGCACTACCTGCGTGGAGTATACCATAGGGGTAATTCGGGGGGATAAGTTCAAATTCACCGTTAGGTTGGAGTAGTATATAGAGTGTGTGACTGTTATTGTTATGATAATATGACATAAAAGGGTGTGTGTTCATGTACCTAACCAGGAAGGAGACCTTGCTCCAGTATGAGGCACTGGAGCAGACCTTCGATTATCTTGTATCAAGGCGGGATAGGCTGAGGAGAGTTTTTGACGAAGGCAAGGCACGGCTAGTATTTATCGGATGCGGCTCAGGCTATTATCTATGCCAGTCAGGGGCTGTATCCGCGAATTTGCGGTTGCCAGTACAAGGTGTAGCCATGGCCGCCGGCGATCTAATGCTTAACGGATTTCGATATAAGAATCTTATGACCGATGCCGTTTTGGTTGCTCCGTCTAGATCAGGTAGCACTAGTGAGGTTCTGGAGGCTATTAAGTATGGCAAAGCTAATGGGGCTAGCGCCATTGGTATAGTGGCCAAGGAAGGTAGCCCCCTAGAGGAGCTGGCGGATGAATGCTTTGTCTTGCCTTGGGCTTTCGATGAAGCAGTATGTCAAACTAAGACAGTGACTAATCTTTATGCCGCCAACCTAATACTCATGGCCATCCTAGCTGATGATGATAGTCTGCTGGCCGAGATTCGACAGGCGATCAAGTACGGTCCTAAGTTCATGGAACGCTGGGAGGACAAGACCAAGGAAATAGCCAAGGCAGATTGGTCCCGGGTCGTGGTACTAGGCGACGGAGAACTGGAAGGGATCGCCGCGGAGGCAGCACTGGCCTTTGCCGAGATCTGTCAAATCCCGGCGAGCTATCATCATGTTTTGGATGTTCGCCATGGACCGATGGTGCTAGTGCGAGAGGATACCTTGGTGATTATGGCTAGCACGGGTCAGGAAGAGGCGTTACAATCCCAATTGGTTGCTGACCTAAAGGGGCGGGGGGCTAAGGTCGTTGTAGTGGGACCGGTGGGTGGGAACTGGAGGGCCGATTGGTATGTTTCTGTACCAGCCTATGAGCACTATGGGGTTACAGGTATTCCCTTTATCTATATCCCACAATCTGTATCGTTCTTTAAGGCCATGGAGCGGGGCATTAACCCGGATCTGCCCGATGGGCTAGATGCCTGGATAAAACTGCCTAGCACTACAACTTGAAGGCATCTGAGTAAATAGTAGCCCCATTGCCTCGACGTCGCACAGTTGGTAGATACTTTGGGTGGAGGGGTGGTCACTTCAGATTCCTCTACATGACTGGCATACCATTGCATATTTCGAACACCAATACGCAGACTATACTTGGGCTTAAGCTCAAATTCTTGGTGCAGGAGGACATGCAATGCAAGCAACTCAAGTGGAGACCCCTACTAATCAAGACGTGACTAAACTCAACGCGGACATGCAGGCGTTCAACGCAGAATTTAAGACAAGTGTAAGTGGATTTGATCCAAAGATGCCTGGACACACCGGGCACCATGGCATGGTTTTCCGCCAGGAGCCTAGGACAGCCAAGGTAATCGGGGCAGGTATAGGACTTCCCTATGACACCCGTCTCGAGATGGGCTTGATGCTAGATGAGCATCAATGCGCGCTTAACGTTGCCTTACACCAGTACACTAAGCACCATTGGATGACAGAAGGTGCAGAGTCGTTTCTAAGTCTACATCATCTGTTGGAGGAGCACATAGCAAAGACCCAAGAACACATAGATATGATCGGAGAGCGAGTGGCCAGACTTGGTGTTGTCCCCACAGCCCATCCCGTGACCCAGCACGAAGTATCTTATATCAAGCATGAAGTAGAGGGCCGCTACAGTATGCGAGATTTTCTCCGCAATGATCTAGAGCATGAGTTGAAGCTTCAGCATATGATGCGCCAACAGATTGCCCGGGCCCATGAACTTTCGGACTATGGTACGGTTCAGGTGTTGGAGGAAGTATTGCTAGATAGGGAAGATTTGGGATATCATCTCTACAGCGTATTGGAGGATGATACCTTGACCAGGGGCATGGAGCACTTACTCCATGAGAAAAAGGGCAACATAGCCGGTGATCGGCCCATGGATCCTTATACACCTCTACAGTAGCGCTGGATTTTTTGCGAATTTGCCTAGGTGATGTAGCTAGCGAAGAGAGTCTCGTTTGGTGGTAATCAGTCGTACCATGGGAGCGACGCTGTTAATAGAAAAGAGCGACCTATTGAGGGTGATCTTGGCCCAATGGTCGCTCTTTCTTTATGGTTACCGGCTAAATACTTGCCACGCCCATAGATTAGGGTATACTACCGACTATCCACGCCCCATATGGTGGAAAGGCCGGTCTCGGACGCTGATTTAGTAGGATGTTGTCTCGACATGGAGCAGGTTAGATCTTAGTAAGGCAGTAATCTAGTAAACTACTAGACAAGTAGGCGAGAGGGGTGTATGATGGGTTCATGTCGTGGGCTTTTTTGTGCCATGGATATCAACAACGGAGATGATTTGCTATGAAGATACCAACTACGCTCAAACACAAACCTGTCATAGTTGCTGAGAACTACGAAAAGGTAGACGGACGGAGAGCATACGATTCAGATGCCAAGGGGCTTTCATTGGGACTTGCCCAGTGGAATGAGAGAGGGAAAGTGGATATTTCTGCAAAGGTATGGCGTCACACCGGAGAGAAATGGTCACGTCAATCAGAAGAGTTGCCTTTGCATCGTGCTCTCGATCTTGCCATCTTGATCTGTAGGGGCATCGCGTATTTCCAGGAAGCGTATCGTTTCCCGAAATTATATGACCCTGATAAGGCTATGATTGATCGTATCGGGCTACAAGGGGATGCTATGGGTGTATCTGTCTGTACAGAAAATCCCATGATTGATGGCGATATTGAGTTATTTTTTCAGGCTCTAGGCGATGACAGCGAGATTATCGGAGAGCGGCTCCGTGTACTCTCACGCATATTGGAGGAAATGGGCTATTAGCGAACGCAGCGATGGGTGCTATGTTCTGTGGGCATACCCCAAGCTGTCACAATAGTTGCTGACTACGAAAGGACCCAAAAATGGACAAGCAACGACGCAAAGAATTACGGCAGCAATACGAGCAGATGAAGACCTACATGGGTGTATTTCAAGTGAAAAACACTGTTAATGGCAAGATCTTTCTCTCTACCTGCCCAAATCTCAAGAATCGCTGGTTCACCCTTCGATGGCAACTGGATATGGGAATGCATGCAAATTCACAGCTGCAGAGGGACTGGAACGAACTGGGTGAGGGAGCTTTTGCCTATGAGGTCATCGAGTCCAAGGAAGTCCAGGAAGATACGGATACGCGGTGGGAGCTTAGTCAGATGGAAAAGACATGGTTGGCGAAGCTCCAGCCCTATGGAGACAGGGGATACAATAGGCTACCGGAGGATTGATTTGACCGGGGGTAGACTCAAGGCTCACAGAAGGAAACGTCTTCGAATTAATCTCTAACACTTGTCAGTGCACTTCCTTGACAACTTCGGAGGTGGTGCGTCTCCAAATTCCCGCACTAGAGGGTGATGTTTAGCTACATAGAATCGGAGATTCGAAAATTACGGGGCCAGCAAATCCCTTAGGTTTTGCTTCATAAAGGGCTCAAAATCAAGATAGCGTATCCATAGATATTCCTCAAAATCATGTCGCCGGTCGTCGTCCCTAGATAATATCGCTTGCCCTCTTGTTGCGTGATACTTAAGGCCGAGCGGCGCTAGGTTCAAAGAATGTACATCGACCTCTATGCCAATGAGTACAGAGAGATCCACGGAGTACTTTATGCATAGAGCACTTTGCTCGTCCTTGGGGGTGTCTTCTGCAAAGAAGATTGCGATATCGACATCCCGAAAAGGCCGCTCCTCAGTAAAAGAGCCATGAACATAGACAAAGTCAACGCATGCTTTCGGTTCAAGGTATTCTCTGATTTTCGATAGCAGCTTATTTTTCTCTATTGCCGTTAGGGTATGCCGCTTAAGCTCATACCCTCCCAGGAAGTCATGATCAGCTCCAAAGGGCATCTTATCCATTTGCATCACCTGTATTCGGTTTATTTTACAAGTAGCTCAACGGCGTCCAGGAATAGCTCGACATCACTGAGATTGTTTTTCATGATATAAAACATCAATTTGTCGTCTACTCTGTCATAGCCATGTACAATCAGGTTTCGGAACCTCGCCATTTGGGCTAGGCGCTGGGCTAGTTCAATCTCGATGATACCCCCCTCCCCTAGGCACAAATATGCTTCAGCATAGCTGCCGGGGGCCTTTGCTAACAATCTGGCACAAAAGTGATTTGCTATAGCAAGACAAGCTTCTATGAGGACAATAAAGGCGTATTTCGCCGACCTTACGGCTTCGGGGTTCCCAAGGAAATCTTGCTCTTCTCTAGCCGCGTATGCCCATAGGACGTTGAGGTTTTCCGTAACATCTGCTACTTTTCGCCCTATGCGATCCAGATTGAGATCTTTATGTTGCATGGTATCACCGCCGATCGCGATCTATATTGAGTGGCCCCTAGCTTGAGTCTATGCCGTCTGCGCACCCTTCTAGAAAATCAAGAGATTCGTCATCTTAATTCACCTTGATCTGGGCCATTTAGCTCGCAGAGTAATACAAAAGACTATAGCTACTTGTCATCAATTCCATTATACCCCATTGGTGGTAAGGCTAGCAACGGCAGGTAACCGACGGAGTGAGTCAACGATTATCGGGTCAGGGACTCTCTCCGATGTTAATACTAGAGGTTTACTAAATCACCGTGCCAGTTTCATTGAGCCTGTGCATTAGATTCGAGAGACCACTCGACCCAACGACCAGTTGGGCTATGTTCTCGGCCACCTCTATTCGTTAATCATGCTTTCCTTGAGCCTTCTATCAGGAGAGTTAATCCCTGATACCTTGCCTTGCCATGAACTTAAAGGAAAGGGCGGGCAGATAATTCACAACTGCAAAGAACGCGCGGACTTGTGAGAGAAGAGCTAGTTTTGTAAAAAGTAACAGTATTGGCCCGCGATTGGGAGGAAATTCTGAGTGCCCGGAGAATAGAGCTTTTGAGAGCTCGATGTTATGTTGTTATGACAAATATAGAGGCTCTAACCATTACTTGAAAGGTGACAAGGCATGACAAATAGGTCTATCTGTGTTAATCCCTGATACCTTGCCTTGCCATGACGATTACTCTAGTACGACTATGCTAGATATGCTTGGTTTTAGCGACCATCTAAGGATGTGAAATGTTATGCGACGAAAGCTTGTTATTATTGGCGCCGGTAGCGCGGTTTTCACCCAGGGCTTAGTGGCTGATCTAATTCAGCAAGAGGGTATAGGAAAATGGGAGCTAGGCTTAATTGATGTGGATGCCGAGGCCTTAGAAAACGTTGTGCGGTTGGCTGAATTGATGATTCAGACCAAAGGCGCAGATATTAAGCTAAGTGCCTCCCAAGATAGAAAAGATTTACTGCCAGATGCTGATGTGGTTGTTACAACCATAGCAGTAGGCGGTCGGCGGGCATGGGAAGCCGATGTCTTTATCCCCCGCAAGTACGGGATCTACCAGCCGGTTGGCGATACGGTCATGCCAGGCGGTATCTCTCGGGCGATGCGGATGATCCCGGTTATGCTTGAAGTGGCCGATGATATCGGGCATCTTTGCCCCGAGGCACTATTTGTCAATTACTCAAATCCTATGACTGCCATCTGCCGAGCGATCCGCAGGGAAACAGCTATACCAGTTATAGGCTTGTGCCACGGGGTAAACGAAACAGAAGGCTATCTTGCAGATTTTGCTGGCCTGCCCCGGGAGCAAGTTACAACACTTGCAGTAGGCCTAAATCATCTGACCTTTGTCTTCGATTTTCGCTTTGATGGCGAGGATGCTTGGCCAATTATACAACATAAGCTCACGCATTTGCGTGGGAGCACCTCAGCAGGTCTACCAGCTGATAACCGGTTTTCCTGGTCTTTATACGATATCTATGGGGCTTACCCGGCCGTAAGTGATCGCCATGTGGTGGAGTTCTATCCTGAGAGGTTTGCATCAGGGGAATACTACGGTAGGAAGCTCGGTGTGGACGCCTTTTCCTTTGAAGATACTATTGCAAGTGGTGATAGAACATATGAAGAGATGATAGAACAGGCCCATGGAAGGCGTCAGTTGAAGGACTACCTCTTCCACCGGGCCCCCGGAGAACATGAGCAGTTACTAGAGATCCTCAAATCCATTCAAATGGACGAGAGGAAAGTGTTTTCAGTGAATATGCCTAACAACGGGGCAATCCCGAATCTCCCAAGTGGCGGATTATTGGAGCTCCCGGCCGTGGCTACCGGGCGGGGGTTCGCACCATTATGTATTGGCGATTTCCCCGATGTTCTCGCGGCCAAGATAGCTAAACATCTCTTGATTAACGAAATCACTGTAGAAGCTGCAGTAACCGGTAGTCTATCTTTATTTGTCGAGGCTTTACTTGCCGACGGCTCAGTCTCTGATAGAGAGGTAGCCCGGAAGCTTGCCGAAGAACTGCTAAGAGCTCAAAAGCGGCATCTGATCCAATTTTGATAGACCTATTGACTGACCTGGTTACGTGAAGCGTAGAGCAATACATAGTTCTGTTCCTATTTAAAATAAAGATGCTACAAATCGAACCATTAGGAGGAGGTGGGCTGGGAACATAAAGAGTGAAGGGCTAGATTCAGTACTCATTTTGCCTGGAAAACCTTAGGAGGTGTTGATTGGTGCGGCCATATGCTAGGTTCGTTACGGTATTTACGTTGATCATGCTGTTGTTTTCGATTTCCATATCGGGTTTCGCTAAGGAAACCCTCACATTCGTGTATTGGCAGGATCCCGAGGCAGGTCCTATATGGAAAGAAATAATCGAGGGCTTTGAAAAAGAAAAGTCAAGGCGATAGTCAACCCCGCTGATTACTGGACGAAAGTCTTGACAATGGTGGCGGCGGGACAGGCTCCGGATATAATGATGGTTGATTACGCGTTTTTCCCGGCCTGGGTTACTGCCGGCCGGTGGGCTAAGCTTGATCCCTACATCGAAAGATCGAGCTTTGATCTAAGTGACGTGTGGGAAGGTTCATTGTTGGCAGGCAGGTATGAAGGCTCCTATTACGCCATCCCCATGGATGTGAACAACCAGGGTATCTTTTACAATAGGACGCTTTTTGAAAAAATGGGTCTTGCTGAGCCCGATGACACATGGACATGGGACATTTTCAAAGATGCTTGCATGAAGTTGACCAGGGACACATCCGGTTCAGGTAGACGGGATCAGTACGGTTTCGGTTCCTCACTTTACTGGGAGCCACTGTCATCTTGGTTATGGAACAACGGTGGGGACTGGTTCAATGAGGATGGTACCAGCTGTACTTTAGAGACACCCGAGGCTATAGGTGCTTTTCAATTCCTTGCCGATCTGATGCTAAAAGATGAAGTCATGCCTTCGCCGACTAGACAGACCACCCTGGGGATCTCCGATGATCAGTTGTTTATGACCGGTCGTGTTGCGATGTGGGGTGGAGGGTACTGGAGCATCTCATCCTTCGGTCAGATCAAAGATCATGAGTGGGACGTAGCCCCATTGCCTTATAGGTTAGTCGAAGACGGGCAACCCGTTCGCAATAGCACCCTCGGTGGAGTTCATCTGGCCATACTTGAAGGCTCCAAAAGCAAGGATGCAGCGTGGAAGTTCATCGAATACAGACTTCGTCCTGAGATTCAGCTCAAGTCTTCGATGCTAGGTCTATCCATGCCGGCTATAAAATCCGTTGCTCGTGGTCCGGAATTTCTGAGCCAGCCAGTACCGAACAACCTAATTAGCCTCGTTGAAGGTATGTCATATACTAAGCCATTTCCTGCTAATCCGGATTTCCTAAGAATAGATAACGAGATCTTGGGACCTGTACTTGATCAATTGTGGCTAGGTAAGATTGATGCAGCACAGGCCATGAACGAGATAGCCGACAAGTCGAACAAGATATTACAGAAGGCCAAACCATTTAGAAGATAAGGGGTAAGAGCTCGTGGCGGCACTGGCATATGCCAGTGCCGCGACCACATCACCGCCTCATCTCAAGGTCGGGAGGAGTATGAATATTGGATAAGCGGCTAAGTCGTCTGCGAAGAAAGGAAGCTATAGAGTTCTATCTGTTCATATCTCCTTGGATTATTGGATTTCTGCTCTTTATGGGGGGCCCATTGCGGCATCGGCAGTCTTAAGCTTCACTGATTGGAATCTCCTCAATCCTCCTTCATGGGTCGGGCTGGAAAACTATATAGATATCTTTCTTAACGATGGTATGTTTTGGCAATCACTGAAAGTAACGGCTATCTATACAGGTGGGAGTGTGCCACTGGGGTTAGCCTTTTCACTCTTTCTAGCGGGACTCCTTAATACTGAAGTCAGGGGTGTCCGGTTCTTCCGCACAGTTTACTACCTACCATCAGTAATGTCAGGGGTGGCAGTGGCCCTGCTTTGGAGTTGGCTGTTCAACCCCGACTTCGGGTTGGTGAATCACTTACAGGGACTGGTGGGAATCAATGGTCCGACGTGGCTAGCTAGTGAAACATGGGCTCTCCCGGCCCTGATCATCATGTCACTATGGGGGGCGGGCCAATCTATGTTGATTTTCCTAGCCGGACTACAGGGCATACCACAACAACTATACGAAGCCGCGGAGATTGATGGTGCCGGTGGCTGGTCCAGATTCACACATGTTACCCTTCCAATGCTATCACCGGTGATTCTGTTTAACCTCATAATGGGCATAATTGGTTCCTTTCAAGTTTTTACACAGGGTTATGTGATGACAAATGGCGGCCCCAACAATGCCACTCTATTTTACGTATTGAACCTCTATAATCAGGCATTCCGGAACCTGCGTATGGGCTATGCCTCTGCCCTAGCATGGATATTGTTTTTCATCATTCTAGGTATGACACTGCTCGTTATCCGTCAATCTAGGGAGCGGGTATACTACGAGGGGGAGGTAGCGTGAATATGCAGCGGGAAGCGGCGAAATCCAGACCAATGTTGAAATCTGGCGCCTCAATATGGCATAGTCGGAAGCGGCGTAAGCAGGCAGTAAGGGTCTTGGCTATGACACTTCTTCTGGCTGGCACAGTATTGGTATTACTACCCTTGGCCTGTATGATATCAACATCACTCAAGGACATGAGCCGGATATTCGTATTTCCTCCTGAGTGGATACCGGATCCCATAATGTGGAGCAACTATATCAATGTTTGGAAGACGGTTCCCTTTGGTGTATTTGTGGGTAACACAGCTTTTGTAACAGCAGTAGTGATTATCGGTGATCTGATCTCCGCCTCTTTGGTTGCCTTCGGTTTTGCTCGGCTCCGTGCCCCCGGTAAAGATGCTCTATTTGTCTTGGTTTTGGCCACGATGATGTTGCCAGGGTATGTCACCATTATTCCTGTATATTGGATGTTCAGTAGGGTGAGGTGGATAGATACGTTTTATCCATTGACCGTGCCTTCGTTTTTCGGGGGGGCTTTTAACATCTTCCTTTTACGTCAGTTTTTCTTAACCATTCCCCGGGAACTAGACGATGCCGCTCGCATTGATGGTTGCTCAAACTTTAGGATATTTGCCCAAGTAATCTTGCCCCTGTCCAAACCGGCACTTACTACTATTGGGATATTCTCGTTCATGTGGAATTGGAACGACTTTTTTGGGCCGTTAATTTACCTTAACTCGCCTGAGAACTATACAATTGCGTTGGGCCTGAACTTTTTTAGGGGGGTCCGTGGTTCCCAATGGAACCTGTTGATGGCGGCATCGTTTTTGGCATTATTGCCGTGTATAGTGCTTTTCTTTTTAGCACAGAAATATTTCATTCAGGGTATAGCCACTACTGGGCTCAAGGGTTAACTCGAACCAAACCACGACCTAGGTTTGTCCGGACGCGCTCAAGTTATTGACATATGCTCATGAGGGGTATATTCTTGAACATGAGCATGGATAACTCGATTGCGCAAATAGGGGGTCTATATATGGCGAGTCAAGGTGATCATGGGTTGGGGGATTCACAGACTGATTTTCAAGTGCCACCCCATGAACTAAGCAAGATCCAGCATGTAGTTGCAGTTATGAGTGGTAAGGGCGGTGTCGGTAAATCATCGGTCACTGCCCTTTTGGCTACTGCGCTTCGGCGCAGAGGTCTAGCAGTGGGGGTTTTGGACGCGGATATTACCGGCCCCAGTATTCCACGTTTGTTCGGTCTTCACAAGCGGCCCGAGTTTACTGAGTTCGGCATGTTCCCTCCTCTTACAGATACTGGAATCAAAGTGATGTCTTTGAACCTGTTGCTGGATGCTGAAGATGATCCAGTGATTTGGCGGGGGCCGTTGATTGGCGGTGCTGTAAAACAATTTTGGACTGATGTCGTTTGGGGAGACCTAGATTACCTGTTGATCGATTTACCTCCAGGTACCGGTGATTCTCCCTTAACTGTACTACAGATCCTCCCGTTGGACGGGCTTGTAATCGTCACATCCCCCCAAGAGCTAGCCAATATGGTTGTTAAGAAAGCTATCAAGATGGCTGACAAGATGGAGATTCCTATCATCGGTTTGGTGGAAAACATGAGCTATGCCATCTGCCCACATTGCGAGGAGAAGTGGGAACTGTTTGGCCCTAGTCGGGGAGCTGGCGTGGCACAGGATATCGGCATTCCGTTTTTAGGTACTATTCCGCTAGATCCTAGATTAACAGCCTTGTGTGATACGGGGGCAGTGGAGGAGTATAATGGTGAAGTGATAGCTAGAATGCAAGGATGGTTGAACTCATAGGTCAAGTTTTGGGGGCACTCTTGCGCTTAGTAGCGGAAAAAACATCTCCGAAGCGAACAATCCGGGAGGATAAGTCGACATAGGGTATAAATAAGTTGGGAAGAGATTTGCAGAAAGGAGGTGGGCCATAGTGAAAGGATTTTGTTTTTGGAGTGAAGCTAAATGCGGAGAAGATTGGCCCGCCGGATATGAGTTGGTGGATGGTATCCATCAATGGGTGGCTGCGCTTTAGCAGTCTAGTGGGGGCCAACGAAAAGCATCTATAGGGGGATGTTGGCCCATGTATTTGAACGCTGAAGATGTGTTACCACCATGTCTCCTTCGCCAAGTCCAAGAGTATGTCCAAGGGCGGGAAGTCTATATCCCAAAGGGGCCAGAGGATCGGGCTGGATGGGGACAGCGCAATGGGACTAGGCAGAAACTGGAATTACGCAACCAAGAAATTCGTCGTCGTTATGCCGCTGGAGAGCGCATCCATAGCCTGATGGACGCGTATTACCTTAGTTACGATAGTATTCGGAAGATTGTTCGTCAAGTAGAGGGAAAAAATAGCTCTGATTAGAAGTCGGCAAACCAAGACTATGGATTTCTGGTAAGCTATGATTGGGATCAGGCCTACATTGGTCCCATGGGGAGGTGGTTGATTTGATCAACCTGAGGTGGAGTCTACTATAGGCTCTCTAACGGGAATGCGGATGGCCTGCCTGAGGCTATCCGCATTTTTTGGTACTCCCTTAAAGACAAGGGCCAGGGACTTGCATTTGCCTGCCAATAGCCCCTTGGTTTGGGCAAGCTTTAGTACCCGCTCTCCATCTTCCCTGGTTACAACTAGGAGCTTTTTCACATATACATGCTTACCAGCCTCGAGTGCTGCGTTAGCGACCTCGGCGTGGGCCTTTGGGATAGTTAGGTTTATGACTATCTGGATGTCTGGATCCTGGAGCAGCTCATCTACAGAACATGCTTTAGGTATATCAAACTCCTTTGCCTTGGCCTCGGCTCGTTCAGGAATGAGATCTGCACAGGCTATAGCCGCCAAAATCTCAAAGGTCTCGGTGCAGTTCTTAAGATAAGCAGTTAAGGGGTATTACAGAGAAGTATCGCCGGGAGTATATCTGAGGGCGGAGATGGCGTTTACCTCTATCTTGCTAAGCGATGTAGACCTGCTTCCCGGGCAATGGTAATGGCCAACTGGTACTC
>JAAZMF010000117.1 GCA_012798955.1 Bacillota bacterium
TAGATAACGTGGCTTTGCTGGAGAACGCTAGCTACGATTACTTAGAGTTGACTATGGTGAGCCTAGCCGATGATGAGCAGTATAGGCGAATCCAGGAAGTCGTGTGCAAATCAGAACTAGCCGTGGAGGCCTTCAATGTGTTGCTCCCTGGTGAGATTAAGGTGGTAGGCCCGGAGGTTGATTGGGACCAAATCTATGCTTATATTGACAAAGTCCTACCCCGGGCAGCTGCACTAGGAGGGGAGGTCGTTGTATTTGGCAGTGGCCGTTCACGGAGGGTACCGAATGGATTCCCTAAGCAAGAGGCTCGCCAGCAAGTCATTGAATTTGCCAGATTTTTGGGTGCCCAAGCCAGTCAATATGGTTTTGTGATTGGTATTGAGCCTTTGCGACCGGCGGAGTGTAATTTACTTAATTATGTGAGCGAAACTTACGAGCTAGTTGAGGAGATTGCTCTGGATGGGATGGGGATTACAGCGGACTTCTATCATATGGTGGAGGGGGATGAATCGCTGGGAAATGTAGTAGCCGCATCCTGTAAACTCGCCCATATTCACCTAGCCGATTCGGGGCGGATGTGGCCGGGTAGTGGCACATATGATTACATGGACTTTTTCCGTAATGTCAAGGCAGCTGGGTACGATAAGAGAATGTCCCTTGAGTGCGGCTGGGATGACTTTCCGAAAAACATAGTGGACACACTGGCATTTTTGCGGGATGCCTGGGAAAAAGCCAACATATAGGTCTAGGTTGGCCATTGTTAGATAATAATCTGGTGCTTAGCCCCGCTCAATCTGTTCAAACCTGCCCCAACAGGAATTGTACCAGGATAGATACGACCACAACGATTAAAGATACGATAAAGCCCAAGGTCATCGGGTATATGCCAGAATCTAGCATCTGCTTGAAGTTGGTTCTAAGGCCGATGGCGGCAAGAGCCATAGCCATGAGGAATTTGCTGATCTGTTTCAAAGGATACTGTACTTGCATTGGGATAAAGCCAAGGGTGTTGGCCATAGCACCTAAGGCGAACAGCAGTATAAACCATGGGAAAAGCTCCTTAATGCTCATGCCACCGGAGTGGTGCTTCTTGACTTCTTGGGTTTCGACCGTTTTGTATGGTACTACAATCGAAAAGATAAGTGCGATGGGTACTATGGACGTGGTACGGGTAAGTTTTACTATTGTTGCGAAATCCCCCGCGGCCTCACTATATGCGTAGCCGGCGGCCACTACCGACGAGGTGTCGTTGACAGCGGTGCCTGTCCAGAGCCCATACGCTAGATCAGATAAGCCGAGCCAGTGACCCATCAAAGGAAAGAGCAAGATCATCAATACATCAAAGATGAATGTTGCGGACATAGCGTAAGCAACTTCTGTATCATCGGCTCCGATAATAGGGGAAAGTGTGGCAATGGCAGAACCGCCACAGATGCCGGTTCCTGCGGCAATCAAGTTGCTGAGCTTCCAGTTTACCCCTAGGAGCCGACCGAAAATGCAGCCGGAACCGAAGGCGGCAGTCAATGTAAACACCATCACAACTAGAGAGTACTTGCCTACCGCAAGCACCTGGGTGATGCTTAGCCCAGTACCTAAGAGGATAATTGATATCCTTAGAACTGTTTTTGATACAAACTCCAAGCCCTTTTCCATTGATCCGGGGGACGTAAACACCAAATTGGCCAGCATGCCGATGGCTAGCGCTAGTATGCTAGCTCCGATTACTGGGATCCTATCGCCTAGGCCATGGGAGATAGTTGCGATCAAACAACAGACACCTATACCAAGAGCCCAACTTCTCATGTTGTTGCCATTTCCATCCATGATGAGCATCCTTTCATCGATTCCCGTGATAGTGCGACTATGGGGCCTATGGTTTTGATTCTAAGTGAACATCATGATAAAATCCAATTATGAAATATGATGTCGTTATAAGTCTAGTTTATGGCTATGGGTGGTGACAATACAAAGCCATGATTGATACCCGATTAGTGACATTCATAGCTCTAGCCAAATACCGAAACTATACTGAGACCGCAAAGAGCCTGCATATAACTCAGCCGGCGGTTACACAGCATATCCAGTACATGGAATCTCTCTATGGGGTGAAGTTAGTTGTTAGGCACGGTGGACAGTTGCATTTGACCCCCGAAGGCGAGCTCTTACTTAGCTATGCCAATAAGATGGATGCTCTTTCAACAGAGATTCAACGGGCACTGCATAATAGGTCTGGCATAGCTAGAAAGTACAAGATTGGCGCAACTTTAACCATTGGCGAATATGTCTTGCCTGCCATTTTGGGCCAGCACAGGCGAGTTCATCCAAACATCGACATTTCCATGTCGGTGCAAAACACAGACATTATCTTGCAGGAACTAGACCATGCCAGTCTTGATCTGGGTCTAGTCGAAGGGCCCTTTAATCGGCAAAAATATGAGCATCGCATTTTCAAGACAGATAATTTGCTCTTGGTCGTCCCACCAGAGCATAGATTGGCTGGAAGAGACATGGTAGAGATCGAAGAGTTGTGTCAGGAAAAACTGATTGTCCGGGAGCCGGGCTCAGGGACGCGGACGTTTTTTGAAGATAACTTGCGCAAGAGGGGGTATTCTTTGACGGATTTCGCCACCCGTATGGAGATCGGTAATCTCAATGCCATTAGGAGTATGGTTTTGGCTAACGTAGGGGTCTCTGTGATTTCCAGGGAAGTGGTGAAAGCGGAGTTAGCAGCAGGTGATCTTTGTCATGTGCCCATTCGGGGTATGAATTTAGAAAGAGAGTTTTGCTTTGTCTATTTACCCGAGAGCCTTGCCATGGAGTTCATAGAAGGGTTCATGGATTTTTGCCTAGGGCAAGCGCCAGATGCTTGATGGTGGGGCACGATATCTCAAGATCCCATCCCGTGCAAAAGCCTAAAGGGCATTTAATAGTTAAAGTGCTGTTAAAAGGGATCATTTTGGCCTATCGGAAAGAGGATGACGGATCCGATACAAGAAGTAATGGAGGGGCAAAACCAGAGGAGAAAGGGACGGTCATTACCAAAGTGAATGGCACATTGTACCACACGTCCGTCCTTTGTGTGACTGTAAGGGAGGTATTGAGTAGAACGCTAGGCAGTGATCAAACTGTATTCAACCCACACTACATGTTACGACTGGAGCACTAGAGGAGGCACAAAATGTTTAGAAAACATCTTACTAAATCAGTTCTGTTTGTAGTTCTGGCCATGGTAATGGCCATGAGCGTTTCTGTGTTTGCAGAGGAGATTGTTGCTAGCATAAACATACCCCTAAGTACCTATTTTGCCCGTGTTCAGGTTAACCCCACATACCAGCTCCTTAATCGAGCCTCTGTAGCTTTCGGAGAAGCGGAGACTGTAGGGACAGAGTTTGAAGGTCTGCCGGTACTCTCTCGCATGTCTGTAGCAAGGGGCGGCTTTAAAGGAGCAGACGATTTTCTAGATCGCCCGGCGGGAGATTTGACACATGAGGATATTGCATATCTCTATCGCTATAGCAATACGGTTCAGGCGTTGAAGCTGAATGGCAAACAGATTGTGGAATGGCTTGAGGCATCGGCGGGGAATTTCAACCAGATTGACCCCGATGAAACCGAGGATCAGTTGCTGATTAACTATGGATTTGACGGGCACCACCTCGACCATTTTTGGGGCATCACCTATATGTATGATATCACAAAGCCCCTAGGGCAAAGGGTAGTAATGGCCGAGTATGAGGGAACGCCGCTTTCAGAGGACATGGAATTCATCATCATGACTGACAACTTCCGAGCGGGCGGCGGTGGCGGTCTTCCCAATGCCGTACCTGAGAATATCGTCATGAAATGGGATCACGATTTTGATATTATTCTAATTGATTACCTAAACAAGATCGACGGCATCGCGCCAGAACTGGTTCACAACTGGTCGATCAAGCCTATCGAAACCAAAGGACGGATACTGGTTCAGACTGGCCCCGAGTGGGGGATCCCCGCCATGGAATATGTAGAGGTCGCTTCCGAGCTGGGCATAGAGCCAGTGGATCATATTACCTACTTCGGCTCAGAGGATGTCTGGGGGCTCTTTGAGATAGATTTATCGAAAGTGCAGACCCCTTAAGAGGACACCTCGGCAAGATCACCTACTAAGATCACAGTTATGACGATAACACTCGTTCGCAAGCCGGGCGAGTGTTATCGATAATGGGAATAGATGGAGGTAGCAACATGACTAGATTAGGACACGTCAAGTTAGTATTGATAGTCTCGATGTTAGTTGTGATCTTGGCTCAACCTGTCATTGCCAAGCAGTTTGAGCCCCATGAACCAAGGCAAATCGTCTTGACTTGGCAAAGCGATCCGATGACGACGATGACTGTTACATGGAGGACAGATATAGAGGCACCCTCCAAAGTATATTTCTCAACTAATAAGGACGTAGGAATCCAGGAGTATAGACAGCAGGAAGCCGAGACCTTTACATTTGAGGGCACTACAGCTTGGATCCATTCTGCGGAATTGACAGCCCTTACTCCAGGCGAAACATATTGGGTAGTCGTAGAAACAGGTAACCAAAAAAGTGAGAAATTTTGCTTCCAGACGGCCCCGGCCGAGTCCCGGGATTTGGTATTTGTGATCGGGGCAGATGCCCAGCATCTGCGTACTCAGATGACTGTTATCCGGGAGGTTTTGGGAAGGGCGGCCCAGGAAAACCCTGATGCCTTTATTTATTCGGGGGACTTCGTCAATGCCGAGCTGAGTGACTACGAGTGGGATCTGTTTTTTGATCTTTGGCACGAACTCATGATCACGGACGAGGGCAGAAGGATTCCGATTATCCCAGCAGTCGGAAACCACGAAGTGATCGCGGGCTTTGGTGGCTCCAAGGAGAAAGCTCCCTTTTACTATAATCGTTTTAGGCTACCGCAGCACGAGGCATACCATGTGATTCAGTATGGTCCGGATTTTACCATCATTTCCCTAGATTCTAACCACACATCATCAGTTGAGGGAGAACAGCTTGTCTGGCTGGAAAACACTCTCAAAGAGCATCAAGATAGCGAGTGGCTCCTGGCCCATTCTCATGTTGGATCTTGGTGGGGGACGGATAGTGTAGACACAAAAATCCGGTTTTACTGGGTTCCCCTCTTTGAGAAATACCAAGTCGATCTAGTGCACAGTGGGCATTCCCATTCCTATATGAGAACTCCTTCGATATACGGGCTTGGAGATATCATTGAAGAAATCGATAATATGATCGAAACGGGTCTAGCGAGGGCAAAGGCGGATTTTGACTCAAGCAAGAATTATGCCCCACCCCTTCAAAAAAATCTTGTGCAACTATCCCGAGGTAACTGGCAAGATAAGGGGTTTGATACAATCACAGACGCCCTTCAGGAAGTAGCCTATATGCTTTCACTTTTTGTGCTCCAGACCGGTGAAGGCACCCCTCAGCGAGTATTTGATCAGGTCAGTAGCACACGGCTATATGAGGAGTTCTGGAACTCCGTCCTACTAGCAGAAGAGTATGACGACTTGGTTGACGAGGAAAAAGGCGTTGTTTATCTAGTTGGGGGCGGATTAGGTGCTGAGCTTAGTCCCGTAAGTTCCCGTAGGCCATGGTGGAAGGCCGAGGCAAGATCCGAGTATCACTACCGACGTCTGACCCTAGACAGTTCTAGGAACGAACTAAGAGTGGAGCCGTTCTTCTACTATCCGGACGAGGAACGATGGGAAGTTCGTGATGCCATAACGATATCCAAGTGAGAAGCAAGGTCAGCACGAGGTCTTCAAACTCTGGGAAGTCGGTGGGACAGAATGGTATATCGTTGAATACGAAAGTGAGGCCTATTCACCATTAGAGGCTGTGAAGGGATGTCTTGACGCCATACAGAGCTAAGGGGCGACAAGTGAGGGTGGTAGCAAGTGTTGTGGTAGGGCCCACAAAGGGCTAGATCATGTGAAACTCAAATTGGCGAAATACCAACGAAAGGTGCCTTTCTGCGATGATCAGGGGGCATCTTTTTTGATGCAAAAAGGAAAAACTGCTATGGTTATTACGGCGTACTAAACAATAGGCTGCTCGTATTGGGGTGATGGGATATTCCCAATAAGCCCCAATGTGACGGCATTAGAGCCACTATCTACCAATGGTGTGATGGACCAACATACTATTCATAATGGAAAAGAGGATCTTTGATTTTTATGACGAACTAATACACATAGTAGTTCTGGAATGGGGGTCGATTGGATTGGTGAGGAACAGATCTCGGGCCGCTTTGCGGGGAGATAATATTACTCAGGTAAGGCGTCGGAATCGAGCCATGATTCTAGAGCTTGTGCTAAGAGAACCCGGTACTTGCAGGCGAGATATAGTACATAAGACAGGATTGACAGCGGCCGCTGTCAGCGACATTACGAGAGAGCTGATCAATGAAGGGTTAGTCACGGAGGAAGCTATGGAGGATAGGAAGGTTGGCCGCAACCCTGTGGGCTTAGCAATTGTGAAAGATGCTGCCTTAGCTATTGGTGGCCTTGTTCATCGCGATCATGTAGTTGTGGGGCTTAGTAACCTAGCTGGGCAGATAGTTTTTTCTAGACAGATGAGTGCCGACTGTGCTTCCGTTGAGGCCGCTCAGTCAGCCCTTGTAGATCTAGCCAAAGTAGCTGCGACCTATGCAGATGACGTGGGAAGACCTATTGTTGGCATGGGTGTGTCAATTCCGGGAATGGTGGTGCCGGAGACTGGTTCGGTGCGGTATTCCTCTATACTTGATTGGCAAGATGTCAAGTTGGCTGAACGGTTGCAGAGAAACATATTCTACCCCATTGTTATAGATAACGATGTGCGTGGCATGGCATTAGCTAGGTATTGGTTTCAAGATCAGAGCCACGAACAGTTCGTGATGGTCTATGTGGGTAGGGGAATTGCCTGCTGCTCTCTCCGCAATGGCAGTATCTGGGCAGGCAACTCGGGGGCCGCAGGGCAGATCGGTCATTCCATCCTAGATCCCAATGGGCCAAAATGTGCCTGTGGGCAACATGGTTGTTTTGAAGCTATGGTGTCAGATAAACGCTTGGTGGACATGACCGCTGAGGCAGTACAAAATGGGGCCATTTCGTCCATAGGATTGGATGAGTTGCTTGCGGGGCGAGTGGATATGGATAGAATATATGCCGCAATCGAAGATGGTGATGAGGCGGCTCGAGCTGCGTATCGCACACTCAGTCGGTATTTGGGGATCGGTTTGAGTAATCTTATCAAGATATATGATCCCCAGGCTGTGATTGTGGCAGGTGATATTTTCCGAGCAAGTAAGTTCGCTACAGACCTCATGAAAAAGGAGATGCGCTCTCATTTTCTCTCGGAGCAGGCATCCCCAGATATTCTGGTTGACGAGAATCCTGCTCTCCCACTACTGGGGAGTGCAACTCTAGCATTGGATCGCTTGGTTTTTCGCCCTGAGGTTACCACCGATGGCACACCGTAATTGGCAAAGGTGGGGCTCTAACTAGGGGATGGCTCAAGGGTGCTCGCTATATGGGTAAATCAGCCAATTGAGAATGGGAAGGGAGTCGATGTTAATGGCCTACAAACTAGATATCGGTATTGTAGTTAAGTTGGAGGAAAAAGGAGAAAATGTAATTCAAAAAGTCCATGAGTTGGGTTTTAAGGTTTGCCAGATCTCCGTATATGACACCTCCTACTACACAGACGCAATAGCTAGCATAATCAAGGAACAGTGTGCGAAGTACGGAGTAACTATTGACGGGATTTGGACCGGTTGGCCTGGGGACTTGGCTTGGAACTTCACTAAAGGGCCAGAGACTGTGGGCCTTGTACCTCCCCACCTGCGGGATGAGAGGGCGGAAGTTATCAAACAAGGCTCGGATTTTGCCGCCAAGTTGGGAGTCAAGCGGATCATCACGCATTTGGGCTTTGTTCCTGAGGATATGAAGGATCAGAAATACATTGACCTTATCCCTGTTCTGCAAGATATAGCAGCACATTGCCGGAAAAACAACCAGGATTTTCTCTTTGAGACTGGTCAAGAGACGCCGGTTACATTACTTCGGACTATCGAAGATATTGGTGTGGAAAACGTCGGGGTGAACTTAGATCCGGCCAATCTAGTCCTGTATGGCAAAGGCAACCCAGTGGATGCCCTTGATGTTCTGGGGCGTCACGTGAAGGGTGTACACATTAAGGATGGGACCTATCCCACCGATGGACGTAACCTTGGTCAAGAGAAGCCTGTAGGTGAAGGGATTGTGGATTTTCCCGAGTTGCTCGCCAAACTCAAGAAGCTGGGATACTCCGAGCCGGTTTGCATCGAATGCGAGCTTGAGGAAGATGTACGTCTGCGGGAAATCGAGAATGCCAAGAACGCGTTGAACGGGTGGTTAGCTGAACTCTAGTAGCACTATCTGGCGATACTTTTCTTCTGGGATCATCAAGAAGCAATATCGGTAGCAGTATATGGAGGATGAATCAATGCTTGACAAGGTGCGCTTTGCTGTCTTAGGTGCCGGGTACATGGGACAAAAACACGCCCGCATTCTAGCAAAATTACCAAACGCAGAAATACTCTGGATTAGTGGTCAGACGGAGGAAGAGGTTAAGGATATATGCCATGAGGTAGGGGCTAAAGGCACCACCGATGTGTCAGTGATTTTGCGGGATCCAGCTGTTGATGTAGTGATCGTGGCTTATCCTACTTTCTTGCATAGGGAGGTAACTGTCCAAGCTTTAGATGCTGGGAAGAAGGTAATTTGTGAAAAACCCATCGCCTTAACACTGGAGGATGCTGACGAGATGCTGGAAGCTGCTGGAAAAGCGGCTCTTGCTACCGATATATGGTCGGATGACCCCGCGGAGTTGGCGGCCCACTATCTAATGGTAGGGCAAGTTGTTCGCTTTTGGCCAGAGTATGCCAAGATCCTTGAGTTGGTTGAGGCGGGGGTTCTTGGGCGAGTTCTTACGGTGGAGCTAGAACGTTTAAGCGTTGCTCCAGGTTGGTCAAACTGGTTTAAAGATGCATCCAGGAGTGGCGGCATGGTAGTGGATCTGATGGTCCATGATTTTGATATAGCTAGCGGATTGCTTGGCCAACCTTGCTCTGTCACAGCCTATGGGGTGCAGGATATGGAGGGCATCTGGAGGCATGCAAAGACTCTTGTCACTTACGAAGAGGGACGACAGGCCCTGGTAATCGGGAGTCATCTAATGCCGGAATCTTACCCCTTCACTTCAGTCATTCGAGTCATTGGAGATAAGGCGACTGCTGAATATAGGTTTGTTGCTGAAGGAACTGATGCAGAGAAGAATCCGGATGCGCGGCAAGATCAGCTTAGAGTTTACCACACTGCAAGTAGCAAACAAGGTGTCCTTGATGAAGTAGTGCCGGTGGAAGCGATGGATCCATATGAGTGTCAGCTACGATATTTTACAGATTGTATTCAGAGGGGCATGCCGGCAAGGCGGGGTACGCCGGATCAAGCCCGTACGGCTTTGGCTATCGCGCTAGCTGCGCAGAAATCCATGGCCAAAGGCTCGATAGAGACCTTATTGCCTGAGCCAACCGAGTGTTTTCGGGGGAGAGGAAAACGTCTGGACAAGCTAGGAAGGAAAATGATCAGCTGATTTGTGTGTCAGAAGCTATCCGGGCGTCCTAATTGCTTCATAGGAAGTGGAGAGGGGGGGCGCGATAGAGAGATTATTGTAGATTGCAGTAGGTTCGATGAGTTTGGGCTAAGGGACCACAAAATGAGGAGGATACATGATGCAGCGAAAATTGATCTCAACGTTGTTAATCGCCGTTCTGGGGCTAATGTCACTATCAGTTGTCGCCCAAGCAAAGACCAAGATTACCTATTGGACTTGGTGGAATTTCGATGAAGGGATAAAGCAATTCGAGAAAAGTCACCCGGACATTGAAGTAGAAGTAGTCCAGATGGGTCCTTGGGATCTCCATGACAAATTACTGGTTTCTCTTGCGGCCGGTACTGGAGCTCCTGATGTAGTTCAGCTGGTCATTAGGCGTTTCGATGCTTATATGAGCACTGGCAAATTGGTTGATCTCTCTCCCTATGTCAATGATCTAAAGGACAACTATGCTCCTGCTCAATGGAATCTGACCCAATACGATGGGAAAACCTGGGGGCTGCCAACGGATGTCGGTCCCGCTGTGGTGTTCTATCGGAAAGACATATTTGAGGAATGTGGGATAGAAGTCCCGTTGAAGACGTGGGACGATTTTGTTGCAGCCGGTAAGAAGATTGCCGATGGTAATCGTTACATGTTGCCTGTTTTTGCACCCTCTGGCCAATGGGGAGTAGCTAACTTCTTCATGTACCTGCAGTCGAGGGGTGGCAATATCTATACTGCTGATGGCGAATTGATCAAAGACAATCCCCTTTTGCGGGAAACACTAGAGTGGTACTATGGACTCGTAAAAGACCAGATCGGGTATCCTGTACCCTTCTTCACACCTCAATTCTGGGCAGCATTCCAGAGCGGGAAACTGGCTACGTATCCTATTCATATTCCTGAAGGAATGGCCAACTTACCTAAGTTCGTACCGGACTTGAGTGGGAAGTGGGATGTCATGCCATGGCCCCGTTGGGCCCCCGATGCTCCTGCTCTTACAGGCAACTGGGGAGGCAATGTCTTGGCTGTGCCAACTCAGAGCAAGAAGCAAGAGGCGGCCATTGAGTTCGTGAAGTGGATGTCGGGCTCAACTGAGGGGCAGCTCGCTATCTACAACATTCTGGGTGGATGGCCCACCTATGAACCCACGTTGGAAGAGCCTGATTTGTCTGGCTCCAATCCTTATTTCTCCGATGCAGTCTTGTCCGAGTATCTACTACCTTACCCTGATTTCTGGTTCTTTGATGAGGCCAGAACAACTCAGATAATCGGTAAGGAATTGGATAATCTCTTTGCCGGTGAGATCAACGTTGATCAAGCCTATGAGAATATCATCGCCGAAATCAGTCGAGAACTGAATAGGTAGTGTTTAGGAGAAGAGGGGTGCTGACCCACCCCTCTCCATTCCCTGTTTCGTCTGAAGGCATGTTCGAAGGAGTGAAGTCCCTTGGCAGTTATGCAACGTCGACGCCGTCGTCTGAGCCCAGGCTGGCTCTTTGTTAGCCCTTTTGCTCTGCTTTTCGCCGCTTTCTGGTTGGGTCCGATTATTATGTCGGTTTACTATAGCCTTACAGAATGGACGGGCATGAATGCGCCTCGATTTGTTGGTCTGGCAAATTACAAGATGCTATTTACCGATGCCCGGTTTCTGGTGGCCCTAAAGAACACCCTTTTTTATGTTGTAACTTATAATGTCATCGTGCTTCCACTGGCACTTGTTTTGGCCCTTAGTCTTAATTCTTCTAGAATCGGTAAGCTAAGCCGGGTTTTCCGTCTAATGTATTTTTTGCCTGTAACCATGATTCTTGCCGTTGTGGCATTAGTGTTTGATCTGGTTTACGCCCGAGATATAGGGTTGCTTGACTCTGCACTTCGTGTCCTTGGGTTTACTGGAACCACTAATCTTCTGTATACCAAGAGTACTGCAATGTGGGCGATTATTATCTTGAGGGTCTGGAGAACGTTAGGATACTATGCGGTTATTCTACTTGCCGGCCTACAGAGCATACCTAGTGACATATATGAGGCTGTTCGAGTAGACGGGGCGTCAGGCATCAGGACCATCTGGTCCATCACTTTGCCTCTGTTACGTCCGGTGTTTTTATTTCTCGTGGTACTCTCATCGATCTGGGGTTTTCAGCTTTTTGATGAACCATGGATTCTCCTACAGGGGGGGCCAGGGGACGCTACCCTGACGCTCGTTCAGTACCTATATCAAAACACCTTTTTGTACAGCCGATTGGGGTATGGTGCTGCAGTAGCGTATGTTTTGGCGATTCTAATGTTTGGAGTCTCCCTGTTGCAGATAAGATTGATGGAGGAAAATGATTAGAGCAGGCTCAAGGGATAATTCGCAGTTAGGAGTGATCAGGGTGTCTCGGAAAGCTCGTTCCCGTTTTGTGCATGTGCTTTCTGGAATTATTGTGTTCGGCGGGCTGATATTTGGCCTTATATTGACCTTTGCACCGTTCTATTGGATGGTGCTGGCATCATTTAAGACCTCAGGGGAGCTCTTTTCTCCGAAAGCACCGCTGTGGATAAAAGATCCGGTGGTGTCGAACTATGTTTACTTGATCAAGAATACGGATTTCTTGAAGTGGCTTGCAAGCAGCATGATAGTTGCTACGTTTTCAACGATCATTGGGGTTATGGTGGCCTCTTTTGCAGGGTTTGCCTTTGCTAAATATAGATTTAAGGGGAAGGAATTATTGTTCTCATTGTTCTTGGGGTCGGTAGCAATTCCCAATATAGTAACCATCATACCCATATTTGCTTGGTTTAACCGGATTAATCTAGTTGATTCTTACTGGGCATTGATACTTCCAGGTGCAACTAACGTATTTGCTATGTTTATGATGAGGCAGTATATGTTGAGTATTCCCGATGACCTCCTAGAGGCGGGTAGGATTGATGGTATGAGCGAGTTGCAGCTACTTATGCGAATCGTGCTGCCACTGTCGCGTCCTTCATGGGCCACTGCCGCCATCTTCATCTGGCTTGGTCAATGGAGTGCATATCTGTGGCCGCTGGTCATGCTGAGAAGCCGAGAGCGTTTCACCTTGCCATTGGGATTGGCAAGCCTTTATGCTAATCCTTGGGATCTCAACTACCCAGTGCTCATGGCGGGAGCGACTCTGGCCACGATTCCAATGGTGGTGCTTTTCTTGGCTGCGCAAGAGCAGTTCATCTCTGGCCTTACTCAGGGAGCTACTAAAGGATAGAAGATAGAAAGGAAGTTGAGATGTTGCAGGATTCTTACCGTAGGACAGTCAATGTTGCGAACTCCAAGGGCGGACACTCTCTAGAGTTCTCCCAGCATGTAGTAGATGTCGTAGAGTCTGACGTGGTTGTTGTTGGGGGTGGACCAGCTGGTATCTGTGCGGCTGTAGAAGCAGCCCGTAATGGGGCTGATGTGGTTCTGGTGGAACAATATGGATATTTAGGCGGCATGGCTACTGCCGGTTTGGTAGGGCCTTTTATGACATCGTTTAGTGCTGATGGTAGCGAACAGGTTGTTATGGGTATTTTTGAAGAGATTGTTCAACGGATGATTAAGATGGACGGTGCCATCCATCCCCGGGGTCTGCCTGCGGGCTCACCTCATAGTGGATTCTTTGTTGAAGGACATCACAACGTCACACCATTTGATCCCGAGGCTTTTAAGCTGGTCGCTTTTCAGCTTATGGAGGAAACGGGTGTCCGGTTATGCCTGCATTCATTTTTTGTAGCTCCATTGGTTGAAAACGGTGTTGTAGGCGGGGTCGTAATCGTTGGTAAGTCGGGTTTCCAGGTAATTAAGGGTAAGGTAGTTGTAGATTGTACAGGGGATGCCGATGTAGCAGCGGCGGCAGGAGTAGGTTTTGAGATGGGCAGGTCTGATGGGAAAATGCAGCCCATGACCATGTTCTTTAGAGTATATAATGTTGATTCTCAGAAGGTCTATGAGTATGTGGAAGCTAACCCTGAGGATGAAGGTTTCCAAAGTTTCATGGAGATCGCAAGAAAAAAAGGGGAGTTTCCCATTGAGACAGGCCTTGTAGGGGTATATGAGACGCATCGTAAGGGGGAGTGGAGGGTAAACACTTCCCGAATGCACGATCTTGACGGCACAAGTGTCAAAGATCTGACTAAGGGTGAAGTGGATGGGCGACATCAGGTCTTCGCCATATTTAAATTCCTGCGCAAATACATCCCTGGCTTTGAGAATGCCCAGCTAATGGACACTGCTGCCCATGTTGGCGTTAGGGAGACTCGCCATATCCACGGGGACTATACTCTTACAGTCGAAGATCTAGTCGAGACCAAGCCCTTTGCTGATGCGGTAGGCATGTATGCGTACCCCGTAGATATCCACGATCCCAGTGGGCGCGGTCATATCCTTAGGAGTATCGAGGGGGGAATTGCCTATGAGTTGCCTTACAGGATCATGCTGCCAGTAGGCGTGGAAAACCTGATTGTGTCAGGGCGTTCTGTCTCGGCGACTCATGAGGCAGCAGCTGCCATTCGGGTAATGCCCTGTGTCATGGCGCTAGGGCAGGCCGCCGGGGCTGCCGCCGCTATAGCCAGTGCCAATGATGTTAGTCCGCGACAGATTGATGTTAGGCAGTTGCAGGAACGTCTGATTGCCAATGGTGCTAGGTTACCTGATCGCTTTCAGGGATAGAGATTATTGACTCCATGGGAAGAGGTTGCCGGGCAGAGCCGTGCTAGGCTGTCCCGGCAGACAATTCTAGACGAAGCTATCAGCGAAGCTTTCGATGGCGGCATGCTTAATCTCCAGTTCATCTTTGTGTCTGCCTAGGGCCCGTACAATCAGTCTCTCCAGTAGGTTGAGCTTTTTCATGTCCAGTTGATAGCCAAAGTATCCCTTGATGAGAGCCGATTGCACTAACTCTTCGGGGAAACCCAATTCTAACTGGCTCATGGCCTTTTCCGGTTGTCCGCAACATACGAAGAGTCCCAGTTGCTTTTGCTGCAAGGCGGCGAGGTTAGCGGAGCAATATTGCCTCACCGCCTTGTTGATCTGACCGGCATAGACGGAGCTCCCGATA
>JAAZMF010000118.1 GCA_012798955.1 Bacillota bacterium
ACTTTCTCCGCCTTTTCGGCAGCAGCCTGAAGCTCCTCGGTTCTTCTCACAAACACCGATACATTCATACTGGTAAAGAGATAATCCTGTAGATCCTTCGCCACGCTCACAACCAATGGCTGAGCCTCGGTACCAATAAGGATCGTCCAGCCATCTTCAATCACGAACTCGTCTTGCTCGATAGCTGTATTGGCTTGGCGTAGGTTAGGCCTATGTACAACCTCAAGCCGCTTCCGGAATTCATAATTTCTTTCCAAGAATACCACCTCTAGGTGTTATTGTGAGTTCCTCTCCCACAACTCTGTTCGACACCAAGGCTTTCCGTCCTTTATCACCGCCGATCCACAAAGCAGCGATCCTAGTTCTATACTAGCCGCTCTCTGTGGGGCAGATTTTCCGATGAAGAGAGTCTTAACTGTCGATACTACCGGTGGTGATACCATCGACCGCTGGGCCATTGATTTGCTCTGGGACGAAGACCTTGTTCTAGCCAATAACGGCCGTTACGCAAGGGAGATCGATGATAGAGTAACATTTACCGGCGATGAACCCGCAGTCATTGAAGCCCTTAACCAAAACCAGGAATGGCGGAACCAAGGTTTCTTCCGTGGTTGGGGTCCGGAAGCTTTTAGAGATCAGACCATTGGTATGCTTACCTGTGAGATGTATCTCTTAAGAGAGCGCGTTAACCCCAATACTGGATCTTACGAGATTGATTTCGAATTGGGCTTAGTACCATTTCCAAAGGGCCCGTCTGCCGACAAGAGTATTTACCCAACCGAAACCGCAAACTATTATGTGTTGCCCTCAAACTGCGCTGATCCGGAGGCAATGATTGCTTTGCTGGATGCTCTCTATCCAGCAGAAGAAATGCTGGATCTAGCAGAGGAAGCCTTCATGGAGTGGGCACCGAGCAGAGAAGCTTACGACATCTTGCTTGAATCTGTGCTAGAGTGGTCCGGCGATTTAGACATGTACTTCCAACCACTGGAGCCTTTCGATCCGGGCGATCAGACCTGGGGGGCTTACATGGCATCAGTAAAGCAGCAAAAACAAGCCCTTCTAGACGATCTATTTAACGACTAATCGCTAACGGCAAGCGATGCCCCGCCAGCATCTGGCGGGGCTCGCTCATATATTGATACGATTTTGACCTACGCGATGCCCATACATCTCTAAGTTCCCTGGAATTCCCAGGTCATAATACCCCTGAGAACTCCCTTTGTCACCATTGGCTCGGCAATGATACCTGCATCAAAAGGTGTTCACAACTATTCCGCAGGTTATGTCACAGGAATAACCCATGTCTAGCACGAGACGCTTCTTCATCGCCAAAGCATCCTTGAGTAGCCCACTACTATGGGTTCTTCTTTCTGGCAAACACTGCCCGTTCCCGTATAGAGCCATCAAAATCACCATGCAATAGCTTGAACTATACAGATTGCCTGAACCTCTGGCCTATATTACTTAAGTCCACTTCCACACATAGATTATCGTCTTGCCGGGGCTACTTACCAAATATCACATCTCCCTCGCCACTGGTACCGGCCACGAGAGATACCGCCGGGCTTAGCC
>JAAZMF010000119.1 GCA_012798955.1 Bacillota bacterium
GATTTTGGCGAAGCCGTCGGCTTTCCGCAATTATTGCTTTACATCCATTTTATGGAACTTCGCTGTGACTTTTTCAGGCTCGTTTTATTCGGTGTTCTATCGGGAAAACCTCGGTGGGGATCCAGGGTTCTGGGGAGTAGTAGTGGGCACGGGGCTTGGAGCGGGTATTTTCGGGCATCGCTATTGGGGTAGGTTAGCGGATCAATACGGACAGAAAAACGTCATGCTTTTAGGTGGTATCGGTGCTGCATCGGTGCCATTTATGTGGTTAATTTTGCCCCGACCGGAATTGGCGGTGCTGGCCGAATTCGCTAGTGGTTTTGCTTGGAGTGGTTATAACTTGGCCGCCTTTAATCTGATCTTGGAGATAACCCCTGACGACAATCGCACAACCTATATAGGTGTATATAATACAATGGCAGGATTAGCTGCTGCCATCGGCCCCTTGTTGGGCGGTTATTTTGCCGATGCATATGGGCTGAAGCTCGTGATTATCATCTCTGGGATTCTGCGTTGGGTGGGCTATTTTGTGTTCAAACGTAATGTTCCCGGTTCATCGCAAGGGCGGTTCCACTGGAGTGATTTTGTCCCCTTCGGCCATGAGCTACGCATCAGTCAGAAACTACATGAGCTAGTAGAGAGACATGGAGATGATGAGGTGGATTAGGCCGCATTTGGGGTGATCACGGGTCACCGAGGGCGATTTTGCCGGGGGAGCCTAGGCAGAAGGTTGCATTAATCACTATCCGCAGGTATAATCGTAGTAACAATGAGCAATCTAGTAAGTAAAGCCATGATAGAGACTAGTAGCTTACCTATCTACTTTTAGAGAGTCGGCGGCTGGTGGAAGCCGATGAGAAGGTTTAGCGAATCCCCTCTGGAGCGGATCCCAAACACAGTACGTTAAATACCTAGTACTGGTTAGAAGGATCACGGGTAAGCCCGTTATAGCAGATGAGTGGGGCCCTATGCCTGTGGAGTTTGTTGCTCCCCGGGAAGGGGTCCAATTTGGGTGGCAACGCGGGAAACCTCTCGTCCCTAATGGGGCAAGAGGTTATTTTATTTCCCTTCAAGTATTTTCATAGGAGGATGAAGAGCATGCTCGATCTAAGGCTAATTCGCCATAACCCGGATCTTGTCAAAGATGCAATGGAAAAAAGGGGTGCCGATGTATCCGTAGATGAGTTACTTCAACTTGATGAGAAAAGGAGAAGCCTCTTAACGGAACTGGAACAGAAGAAGGCGGAACGCAATAGTGTTTCAGAGCGCATCGGACATCTGCGTAAGGCCGGCCAGAGTGCAGATAGTCTAATTGAGGCTATGAAGAAGCTATCCGATGAAATCAAAGAGGGCGATGATGAACAACGGGAGCTAGATCGGCAGATCGAAAACATCATGCTGTTTCTGCCCAATATCCCCCATAGCACGGTACCCCAAGGCAAGGATGAGACGGAAAATGTGGAGGTGCGTCGTTGGGGTACTCCCCGGGATTTTGGCTTTGAGCCCAAGGCCCATTGGGATTTGGGTACCAACTTGGGTATTATCGACTTTGAGCGGGCAGGCAAGGTGACGGGCGCAAGGTTTGCCTTTATGAAGGGCCTAGGGGCACGACTTGAGCGTGCGGTGTTCAATTTCATGCTTGATTTCCATGTGGATGAACATGGATACCAAGAAGTCCTACCACCTTATCTCGCAAACGGAGAGAGCATGCGAGGCACTGGCCAGCTACCTAAGTTTTCCGAGGATATGTTCAAGTGTGAGGGTGAAGATTATTACCTAATTCCTACAGCAGAGGTACCAGTAACTAACTATCATCGCGGTGAAATTTTGGAGGCAGACCAATTGCCCATTTATATGGTAGCTTTTTCGGCATGTTTCAGAGCCGAGGCCGGGTCTGCTGGACGGGATACTCGGGGTCTAGTGCGTATGCATCAATTCAATAAGGTGGAATTGGTGAAATTCGTGCGGCCTGAGACCTCCTACGATGAATTGGAGAAGCTGCTAAAAGATGCCGAGTCCATACTGCAGAAGCTAGAACTGCCATATAGGGTGCTGAATTTATGTACAGGGGATTTGGGTTTTGCTTCCGCGAAAACTTATGATCCAGAGGTGTGGATGCCTAGCTATGGTCGCTATGTAGAGATCTCTTCCTGTAGCAATTTCCAGGATTTCCAGGCCCGGAGAGCAGAGATCCGATTCCGACCGGAACCAGGGGCCAGACCAGAGTACGTCCATACATTGAATGGTTCTGGATTGGCGGTGGGCCGGACAGTGGCGGCGATTTTGGAGAACTATCAGGAGGCCGACGGAAGTGTGGTCATCCCTAAGGTGTTAAGGCCCTACATGGGTGGTGTGGAGAGAATTGCCCCCGACAAATAGGGTTAGATGGGTAGAACCAAAAGTACAATAGGTCAGTGTTTCGAGGGGGCACCTCTTCCTTGGATTTCAAGGAACAGGTGCCTCTAGTTTTGGCTAGGGAAGGGGATGTTCCGATTGACATGGATGGCGATATCGAGGGTACGGGAATTGTGACCAAACCGTGACATTTTCCCAAAGGCCGATTCTAGGTAGGGGAAATTGGTTGGTTGGCTAAATATTATTGGGAAGGCGAATAGAGATTAGTGACTTTTGATATGGGGGAATGTGGAGTGGCAAAAAGATCTGGTCGCATGTTTTTGAGTATTCTCCTTGTACTGCTATTGGGGGGTCAAGTTATTGCCGGGGCCAATAGGCTTAGCCTTGAAAATGTGGTAGAGCTTGCACTAAAGGAGAGCATCGATTACCGGATTGCCGAGCTGGAGTGGGAGCAAGCTCAATTAGCCTATAAAAAAGCCTTAGCCGACAACTTACTCACCCAATCGGCATATAACCATCGAGTAGCAGAGCTTAGTTTGATGAAAGGTGAGGCGAGCTACAAAAAGGCCTTGGCCAGCGCTACTATTACCGCTGTACGGCGATTCAGTGATGTGGAGCTCGCCAATTTAGACCTGCGTATCAAGGAGCTACAGCTACAGCAAAGTACTAAGGCCGAGGAACTTACCTTGAGGAAAGCGGCTGCGCAAAATGCCAGTGAGCTTGATGTGCTAGAGGCTAAGGTTGCTTTGGCAAAGAGCCAGTTTGACTTTGAAAGAGCCAAGGACAATTTGGCAGAGAAGCGACAGGCGTTTAATATCCTAGTCGGTTCCGATGAGCATCTGCCTGATGGAGAGTTGTATTTTGCACCTTTTGATCTGCAGCTTTCAGACATTCTGATTCAGGTAATGGAATCTAGCCCAAATATCCAAGAAGCCCAAGATAACGTGGAGCTAGCTAAACTGGATCTGGAAAGGCTGCTACTAGATGAGACTGCCGAGCTGGTGGTTAAAGATGCCCGCAACAAGCTAGCCTTGGCTGAGCTACGATTGGAGCAGGCTCAAGGAACCATTACACAGGAGTTACTAGCAGCCTATAATGGGGCCCATAACGCCCAGCGCTCCTATGAGGCCAGTAACAACGCCCATGAGCTGCAACGTAGGCAGTATGGTGTTATCGAGGGACAGGTAGCCGCTGGGCTAAAGACAGAAGATGACCTGACTAAGGCGAGGATAGCCCTCTGGGAGACCGAGCGCTCTGTATATGAAGCACTAAGTAATTATATTATTGCTTGTCTGCAAGTAGATGAAGTAAGTGGTGCGGATGTGCAAATGAGCCTAAAGGCACTGGTGAAAGGGACCAATGGTTAAGGGGGGTATACAAGTGGGTCAGTCACTAGTCCCACAGCGGTTAGCTAGGCGAATCTTCATATGGATAGCCATTATGGCAATAACCGTAATAGGTGTATCTTCCACTAGCTCCTTTGCGAGCCCCCAGGTACAGACCCTTAGCTTAGAGGCCGCCATGGATTTAGCTTTAGCAAATCACCCTTCTATTGAAAAGGCGGCACTAGGTCGGTTATCTAAGGAATTAGCAGTGGACAAACGCCTTACGACATATGGCCCTAGATTATCTACTTCGATTAGGCCTGTTAGTCTAGTGGTTAAAGATAATGAGACGACTTTTGAAGTGGGCGACTCCCTATTTTTGAAAGCAGATATTCAAGGTCTACATGGCTGGAGTATGTCTGCCTCCAATCGGATCCAAACTGGTAGTTCAGAAAAAACGGGAATATCACTGGAGGCTAGACTTACGTTATGGCCTTTATCAAAACATACTGCAGATTATCTAGGCTTGATGGAGGCCAAGGAATTAGTGTCTATTGCCGCAAAGCAGGAGGTTGATGGGGGGAAGGCGGCCTTAATCGATGTATATCGCCGTTATCGCTCGCTTCAGATTAACCAAGCAAGGTTGGCCATACATGCTGCTGAATATGACGTTAAGGAAGTGGCTTATAGTCGGGCTTTGGCTAAAGCGGAACAAGGGCATGCTTCTCCCGTTGAGGTGCTTAAGGCAGAGCAAGAAAAGGCAGAAAGTGAGGCCATTTATGGCCGTGCTTTACGGGACTATCAGCGGGAATGGCAGGCGTTTTTGTTGGAGCTGTCTTTGGATGACGATGAGTGGCAACTGGAAGAGTTATCTAGTGAGCCTGCGGTTTTACCTTTGGGATTAACCCCTGAGGATATCCTGGATCGAACCATCAATAATAGCATCGTTATCCATGAGGCCAACCAAGCAGTGCTTGCGGCTAAGCGCAAAGCAGAAGCAGTACAGGCTAGCCATGGTATTGAGTTGAACCTAGAGGGTAGGGCCCGGCTTCTGGAGGAAAATACATCTGGTCCCGGCTGGGAAGCGTATATGAGTTTTGCCTATCCGTTGTTGGATGGAGCCAAGCGACGTCTTGAACTGGAAGAAGCAGAGATTGCGGTTAAGCAGGCAGAGAACGAGCTTGTCGACGATCAAAGGCAATTGAGTCTAGACGTCCAAAAAAAACTCTCTGATCTAGAGTGGTTAGAAGCCCAAGCCCATATAGCTAGAACATACCATGCCCGGATGAAACTAGAACACAAAGCAAAGTGGCAGCAGGCGGCCGATGGCCTTATTGCCCAACGGGACGCGGAAGTTAGCCAATGGGCCTTAGAACAAGCTTGGCTCGATTGGCATGAGGCTGCACTGGCATATGAAGTAGCTCGCTTGGAGCTCATGGTCCTAGCAGGCGAAGCTATAGACGTGGAAGGGGGGAGTGCCCTTTGAAAAAACGAATTGGAGCAAAGCAATGGAGCTTATTGCTTGCCATTGTGCTAGCTTTAGTGGGAATTGGTTATCGTTACTATTGGAAAAGTGAGCCCCAAGAGGCGGCAAATGCCATACCTAAGCAAAGTGTGATCGTTGTAGAACGAGGCAATCTGTCTAAGTATGTTTCAAGTACAGGCGTGATTACAGCTAACCGTGATCTCGAGCTTGCCTTTGATGTGGCTGGCAGGGTCAAGCAAGTCCATGTCGAGGCAACCCAGACAGTGGAACAGGGCACCATTCTGGCAGAATTGGACAGCACCCGTCAGGAGCTAGCTTACCTTAGCGCTAAGCGTGAATTAGATTTAGCCAAGTTCGAAGCCGCGCCCAGTGTTCTAAAGGAAAAGGAGCTCGCCTTCCAGGTAGCTAAAGCCGATCTAGAGGCCACTTCACTGGTTGCCCCATTTCCTGGATTAGTTGCGGGAGTCGGTGTTCAAAAAGATGAATGGGTAAATTCTGGGGCAGCCATCATGCGCATCCTAGATACATCCAGGCTTTTTTTGGAGGTGGGTGTCGACGAAATCGATATTCGCCATGTGCACATAGGTCAGGATGCATTGGTTAGTATTGATGCTTACCCAGAGCTACAGTTGCCAGGAACCGTGGTGGAAGTTGGCATAGTACCAGATACCCAGGGCCAGATCGTAGTTTTTCCGGTAAGAATCGAGGTAACAAAACCGGATCATCGGGTGAGGGTGGGGATGACTGCTGAGGCAGAGATTGTGGTGCAGAAGGCCGAAAATGTGATAGTCATACCCCTTGAGGCTGTTATGCAAGGTAGGGGGCGGAGTTCCGTAGCTGTGGTAAAAGGTGATGGGCTCCAGACAGTGCCGGTAGTTACCGGTTTGTCCGACGGTTTCTCCATTGAGATAGTGGAGGGCTTAGAGGAAGGTGACGAGATCCTGATCAGCAATCCCGGACTTTATCGGTCATTGCAGGGTAATGGTGGCCCACAACGGGGTGGGCAGACACCCTTTGGGCCAGGTTTTGTAGGGGGAGTGCGCCGATGAATGGCGATGGGCAGGTATTTGTAGCTGATGGGATCAGTAAAAGCTATACTATGGGCGATGTAACGGTTAACGCCTTGCGGAGCGTGTCCTTTACCATCGAGGCTGGGGAGTATCTAGCCATCATGGGTCCATCGGGATCAGGTAAGTCTACTCTCATGCATATCATGGGGTGTCTAGATAGACCAACCAGTGGTGCTCTGTATTTGAGGGGTAGAGCGATAGATTCTCTGTCTGATGGAGAACTGGCAGAGATTCGCAATTCTGAAATAGGGTTCGTGTTTCAGAGTTTTAATCTACTGCCTAACATGAGTATCCTGGAAAACGTAGAATTGCCACTTTTGTATGCGGGGATAAGGGGATCGGAGCGACGGACTCGGGCCAAGGCTGCACTAGATACCGTGGGCCTTGGCGATCGAATGCACCATAGGCCAAGTGAGGTGTCGGGAGGTCAAAGACAACGAGCGGCTACAGCTAGAGCTTTAGTCAATAACCCGGCGATTCTGTTAGCCGACGAGCCTACTGGTAACCTTGATACTACCACGGGTAAAGAAATTATGGAACTCCTGGATGCGTTAAATGCTAAGGGAAATACCATTATCTTGGTAACCCACGAACGGGCGATAGCCGAGCATGCTACCCGGATTATTTTCATAAAAGACGGCGAGATTGAGCGCATAGAAATGCAAAAGCAAGAGGACGGCCACCAACCAACATGGGAGGCCGTGGAGGTATGAATATTCGAGAGTTTGTCCGGATAGCTTTTGCAAGTCTTTCATCTAATAAGCTGCGTACAGCTCTATCTTTGCTGGGTATCGTTATTGGTGTGGCATCGGTGATCACCATGGTTGCCTTAGGCACTGGGGCTCAAGAACAGGTGGCTAGCCAAATCGGGGCAATGGGCTCGAATCTGATCACAGTCAGCCCCGGATTTTCAAGAGGTAGTGGTGGTCGTGTTAGTCAGGATATCGCCGACGTTTTTACTTTGGAGATGGCTGATGCCATCAAAGACGCATCCAGTGACATCCTCCGTGTGGCACCTACCTCTGAGACAACAGGTCTGGCCGTGTTTAAGGGCAGCAATATCCGCACCCGTATTGTGGGAATTACACCGGAATACGAAGAGATCATTAATCACCACCCTCTGGTAGGCCGGTATATCAGAGAGCAGGATGTCAAAGATAGCGCCAAAGTAGCGGTATTGGGTTCGGAGGTGGCCTTGGAGCTATTCGGACAGGAAAACCCTGTTGGTCAACACATCCGGATTATCATCGGTGACAGGCGACATACGGTGACAGTGGTGGGGGTCATGGAATCCAAAGGCCAAGTGATTATGGCTAACTACGATAGCCGCATTTATGTGCCGATCACTATGTTGATCAATCGGGGTTTAAAGAGCAGGTTTGTGGATGGATATTCCATTGAAGCCGCCTCCAAGGATGTAGCAAAATCAGTGGTGGAAGAAGTGAAGGCTTTCATGACTCGCATGCTAGGCGAGCCCGATAGATTCAGGGTCATGAGCCAGGATACGATACTAGAGGCGGTCTCGCAAGCTACAGGCACAATGACCATGCTTTTGGGTGCTATTGCTAGTATTGCTTTGTTAGTTGGTGGCATCGGGATTATGAATATTATGCTGGTTACGGTGAGTGAGCGTACTAGGGAGATTGGCATTCGCAAGGCGGTAGGAGCAAAACGCAACCATATTCTTACACAATTTCTACTGGAAGCGGTTTTGCTTAGTGTACTAGGAGGTCTCCTAGGTTTGGTAGTAGCCTGGGGTGGCGGGAACTGGTTAAGCGGCCGTTTGGGATGGGCGTTTTCTATCTCACCACCGGCAGTTATGATTGCCATTGGCTTTGCTGCTTTTGTAGGGCTGTTTTTTGGCATATATCCTGCCTATAAGGCGGCAGCTATGGATCCAGTGGAGGCCCTACGTTACGAGTAACATGATTGGGAACAGTAGGATCTTGCTGGAGCTTTGCTGGGGATAGCGTGGGAACCAGGGTATTACGGAGTGTGGATAGGCGCCGTTGGTGACCGATTTTGGCAAGACAGGCAGGACACCTTGGGCCCTCGCCGAAATCATGTCTTGAGTCCTCTCTATGCATTAATAATATGTGGTGCGAAAGGAAGATGTAAATGAAGCTGAGAAACCTGATTTTGCCGGTAATGTGCTTTACTATCCTAACCATGGCGGTGGGCGTGGCAATGGCCAGTGATCACCCACTGCTCGCAGAAGCCAAAAAAGAAGGCAAGGCCATAGTCTATGCGAATATCACCGGAGTAGAACCAATTATGGAAGCCTTCCAATCTCAATACGGCGTATCAGCAGAGTACACCCGTATCTCCACGGCAGTGTACGTCCCCACGGTGCAGACTGAGTTCCAAGCCGGCCGACTGGGCGCGGACGTGCTCCAGGGGCCCCTGCCAATACTGCAAATACTGAAAGACGCCGGTGTCTTGGCCGAGTACGTGTCACCGGAAAG
Organism: Bacillota bacterium; assembly: GCA_012798955.1. GTDB lineage: Bacteria > Bacillota > Limnochordia > DTU087 > DTU087 > JAAZMF01. The sequence continues at coordinate 8,702 of JAAZMF010000119.1, forward strand.
TGAGAAGTATCCCGAATGGTCAAAGGATCCCGACGGAGTAATTCAGCAGTTTGGCATTGAGGCTGTGGCTCTTATCTATAACACCGAGCTGGTGAAGCCGGAGGACGTGCCTACTACGTACCGGGATCTTGCTGATCCTAAATGGCAGGACAAGATCGTAATGCCTGACCCAATAACCCACGCGACAACAATCACATGGCTTGTAGGGCTTAAGGAGCATGTGTTCTCCACAGAAGCTGAGTGGA
>JAAZMF010000120.1 GCA_012798955.1 Bacillota bacterium
ACACAAAAGACAGTGCTGGAGAGAAAGGCGCCGCCGACCTTTGACGTGATTATCGAACTACAGACCAAGCAGCGCTTGGCTATTCACCACGATGTAGCACAAACTGTGGACTTGTTATTGCGTGGTGCTGAACCCCGTCCTGAGGTGCGGGAGCGCTCCTTAGGCGGAGAGATAGAGATTGTTCAAGAAAGTGATCTAGATGAGCTTGTTAGCGAAGGTGCAATCAATATTCCCAGGGGGATAGCCGGTTCTGTGGCTATGACTGAGCCTAGGCCAACTACACCTCGAGCCATCCGGGTGTTTCCCTATGCTATTAGTCGTAATCGACTGGAAAAGGCTATTGGCGAAGCTGGGGTTCCCGTTGAGATCATAGAAGATTTGAATATGGCCGACCTAGTACTTACCCTTAAGGGGCAATACCGGAAAATGCCCAAGCGACTACGGGAAGCCGAAGCTAGGGGTAAGCCTGTATATACACTGAGGAGTAATACCAAAACGCAGATACAGGAATTTGTGGCCGAATTGGCCAAAGACGAGGAAAGTCAAGCTATGATGGAGGCGGAGCGGGCAGTGCACCAAGTGAGGATGTTTGCTAGGCCGGTGGATCTGTTACCCCAGAATGCTTATGTACGTCGCCTCCAACACCAGATAGTGGAAGGGTATGGATTAAAGTCCACGAGTATAGGGACTGAACCTGGGCGCCGTGTGAGGATTTTGCCCAATGAATCTACGGGTGAGGGTAGGTAGGACAGTTATGGCAGCGGTATTTATTACTTTGGAGGGCCCCGATGGTTCGGGTAAGTCCACCCAGGCAGTATTACTCGCAGAAAGATTAAGGCGCTTTGGTTTACCAGTGCTGCTTACCCGAGAGCCAGGTGGGACAGCCCTTGGGCTTACTTTGCGCCAGATTTTGCTGGAACCAAGCAACAAACTAGCAGTTATGACAGAGGTCCTCTTAATGGCAGCAGATCGGGCTCAGCATGTTGAAGAGGTAATCAAGCCTGCTTTGCAGAATAATATGATAGTGATCTGCGATCGCTATGTGGATTCTAGTTTAGCATATCAAGGCTTTGGACTTCTGCAGGATGTTGCTAAAGTGAAGACGATCAACGAGGCGGCTATTGGGGGATTATGGCCGCACCTTACACTTCTGCTCGATGTTGAGACGGAAACCGGCTTACAAAGGCATACATTGGCATCTAGAAGGCAGGGTAGAAGTGAAGGTTTAGATCGGATTGAGCAAAGAGATCTGGAGTTCCATCGGAGGGTGCGTCAAGGCTATAACCGCTTGCAGGAGTCTGATCCCCAGCGATTTGCAGTGGTGGATACCACAGAATTAGGGGTAGATGATGTAGCTCAAAAGGTCTGGCATATTGTCAGGCAAAGGTTAGAGATTTCGGAGCCCGAGATCACATGCACAAAGAAGGAGGGGGAAAGCTGTGAAGTTAATCATTGCCGTAGTGCAGGATCAGGATGTAAATAAACTTTTGGAGAAACTTCTGGATAATGGTATTGGGGCAACTAAGCTAGCCAGCACCGGTGGGTTTTTGAAAGTTGGAAGCACGACACTGCTGATTGGGGTGGAGGATCACCAAGTCGAAGATGTTATGGGGCATTTGCGGGAAACCTGTAAGGCTCGAAAGCAGCTTGTCACACCGCTCGCGGCGGTGGGGCGCTCAATCAGCGCATTTATTCCCCAACCGGTGGAAGTGCGGGTGGGTGGGGCAACTGTTTTTATTATCGATGTAGAACGGTTTGAAAAAGTCTAGTGAGGATCCGAACGCAAAAAGACAGGTCATTGGGACGAGAGTTGCTATCGGGCAAACCCACCGGTCCATCCCATCCCCATTTACAGGAAACACCCTTTCTGGTGGCTTTGCGAAGGACAATCAATGTACGGGATGAGGAGTCTTTGGCCCAGGCCTTTGCTGCTATTGAAGAGGCGGCAGCGACACTCCGTCGCTCAGTGACTTTGCGTAATCTTAAGCGCTATAAGGAATTGATTAGGGCGTTTATCAGTGAGTTAATGGCAAATGCCTACTCTACTCACCAAGAGACAGGTTTTGATCAATATGGCCATCGCCGCCTATATGTTATTGTCCAGGAGATTGATCAACGATTAGAAAGCTTGACTCGGGAAGTTGTTCATGGGCAGGCGGACAATTTGGATTTGGTCAGTCGTTTGGATGAAATCAGAGGCTTGCTACTGGATATCTATAGCTAGTGCCTGGAAAGGGGTACTAGGTTGCAGGAATTTGACGGTTTGATCGGTCAGGAAGTGCTGGTGGAGCAACTGCACCATGCCATTCAATCTAACCGGGTAGCCCACGCCTACCTAATTAGTGGGGAAGCAGGAAGTGGTAAACGGGCTTTGGCTAGGGCCTTTACGGAGGCCCTATTTTGCAAAAATAGGGCAAGTAGTCCCTGTGGTGAATGTGATAACTGCCGCCTAATCAAAGGAGGCAATCACCCCGATGTTACTATTGTGGAGCCCCAAGGGGCCAGGATACGCATTGACCAGATCCGAGCCCTGCAGGACAAATTTGCCCTGCGAACCTACGGAGGTCACTGGAAAGTTGGCATCATAGTAGATGCCGAGGTGATGACCGCAGCAGCAGCCAACAGCCTTCTAAAATTGCTCGAAGAGCCTAGTGGACAGGCTGTGATCATGCTTTTGACTACTAGTCCTTCTTTGTTACTGCCGACAATCGTGTCTCGGTGCCAGACGCTCAGCTTAAAGCGCATTCCCAGGGCAAGAATTGCGGCTCACTTGGAGAATGAATATGGCACTTCCGCCGAGAAAGCAATGGTGATAGCGGGGTTAGCTGATGGATCCCTAGGGCAGGCTAGGGAGATAGTCAGTGGAGATCATCTTGCTTGGAGAGAACGAATACTAACTGTAATGACCGATGGGGAGGCCCGGGGTCTAGGGGCTTTGCGATTAGCTGCCACCCTAGATGGTGCCCCTGAGGCTATAGAGTTTGCTATGCATGTGCTGACTACTTGGTTTCGGGATCTTATGTTAGTAGCTAAAGGATGTTCAGAGGAACTGGTAGTGCACCAGGATTATTTACCTGATCTTTTGGCTGAGAGTAAGGTTTATAATGTATTGGAATACCAAGCGGCTGTGATACAGATAGAGGATACTTTGCGGGCCATTCGCGGTAATGCCAACCGCAGGCTAGCCTTGGATGCACTGCTTTATCAAATTGTGGATTTGACTTCTCTTTCTAAAGCGAGCGAGGTTTATAACTATGGTAAAAGTGGTAGGCGTTAGGTTCAAACACGCCGGGAAAATCTACTATTTTGATCCAGTTGATATAGAGCTAATGATGGATGATGCTGTTGTGGTGGAAACAGCCCGGGGAGTGGAGTATGGTGAGGTTGTAGTGCCTCCCAAGAATGTGAGTGAGACTGACGTAGTACAACCCCTCAAGCAGGTACTGCGCCGGGCCACAGAGGCCGATATGCAGAAAATGCGGGAGAACGCGGACAAAGAAAAGGTTGCCTATAATATCGGACTAGAAAAGATAGAGAAGCACGGTCTGCCCATGAAGCTAGTGGATGTGGAGTATACTTTTGACGAGAGTAAAGTCATATTTTACTTCACAGCCGATGGGCGGGTGGATTTTCGAGATCTGGTTAAGGATTTGGCTAGTGTATTCCGCACGAGAATTGAACTACGGCAGATCGGTGTTAGGGATCAGGCGAAAATGTTGGGGGGCCTTGGTCCGTGTGGTCGTTCCCTATGTTGCGCGACGTTCCTCGGTGATTTTGAGCCGGTTTCCATTAAGATGGCCAAAGAACAAAATCTATCACTTAATCCCAGCAAGATCTCGGGGATATGTGGTCGTCTGATGTGTTGCCTTAAATTCGAGACGGAAATGTATAAAGCCGGACAAGAGCCTGCATCCCTTGGCAATGCTGATATCAAGGGCGACAATGCCTGTGGTTGTGCCTGTGATGTATGTGCTAAAGGTGATAGCAAGGAAGCAGGCGGTTCCACCCAGGAGCAGACCATTCCCGATTCGTCTTCGGGGTCTGTGGCTCAACCACGACCAGAAAAAGCCGCTGAAGCTAATACTCCTACGGGTGATCAGGGTAGTCGGAAGCGAAAGCGACGCTATCGGCGCCCCCGCAATCGGCCCAAGAAGCAGCAGCAACAACAGCAACCTAAGGACTCCTAAAGACTAAGATACGAAACGGGGCGCTACTAGAGCAATCGGGAGTGTGCCAGCGTGACTACCAAAGACGAAGAGCACTTTGTGTATATTGTAGAGTGTGCCGACGGCACGCTCTATACAGGTTATACTTTAGATCTGGGGCTGAGAATCAAGACCCATAATGCCGGACGAGGTGCCAAGTATACTCGGGGGCGGCGTCCGGTACACCTGCTTTACACCGAAACCTATGCAACTCGAGGCGATGCTTTAAGGCGGGAGCAAGAGATCAAAGCAAAAACTAGGGCGGCCAAGCTACAGCTAATCACCGAAGCTAGGCGCCCATAGAATGTGGTACAGGGGAGGATGGTTGTGCAAGAACCTACCGGAACACTGTATGTCTGCGCAACACCCATCGGCAACCTGGAGGATATTACCTTAAGGGCTCTTAGGGTGCTAGCAGAGGTACATCTGATTGCCGCAGAAGATACCCGCAGAACTCGCAAATTGCTCACCCACTACGATATTCATACGCCTCTAATTAGCTACCACCAGCATAATACGGCATCGCGTACCCTTGAGTTGCTTGACAAACTGAAAGTGGGCGTTGATATCGCTTTGGTTTCTGATGCTGGCACACCAGGGATTTCTGATCCGGGCCAGGAGATCATAGAAAAAGCCATCCAAGAAGGAATTCCCGTGATTCCCGTGCCGGGGCCCAGTGCTGTGATTACTGCCCTGACCATTGCAGGCTATGCCACTGACACCTTTACCTTTTGTGGGTTTGTGCCCCGAGGTCGCCGGGAGAAGAGGCGATTCTTGGAGGATGTGGGGCAGTGGCCCCATACAACGGTATTGTACGAGGCACCACATAGGCTATTGGATACTTTGCGAGTACTTGGTGAGACTATGCCCAGGCGTTCGCTGGCGGTCTGCCGGGAATTGACTAAGGTCCATGAGGAAGTGGTGCGGGGGTTACCCCAAGAGGTTTTGGTGCACTTCGATCATACCTCTCCTAGGGGAGAGTGCGTCTTGGTACTATCCCAAGCGGCCGGGCAACCCCAGGAGAACGATGAAGTGGGTAGCAGTATGCCTCTACCCGAGGCGGTGTTACAGCTAATGGCAGAGGGCGTGAATAAAAAGTCCGCCATTAAGCAGGTGGCCAAGGAACGGGGAATCCCCCGTCGGGAGGTCTATAAGGCGGTTATTGATATACCGGCTGTGGACTTTGAGGGGCATCTTGACAGTTAGACGGATTATGGTATAGTTGGGTTAACAACTGATTATGTAAAGGCAATGAATGGGAGGAGTAATCACCCAGAAGCGGTAGATTTAGAGAGTCGGGTAAGGTGCAAGCCGATTCTACCTTGTGGTGATGAAGATGGCCCAGAAGCCGCCATTCCAACGCTTCATAGGATTATCCCTCGGGGTAAATATTGGGGCTAGTAGGATGAGCCGGGATCCTTTGAATTAAAGGACAGATGCCCGTTACAGCATCGGGGTATAAAGGCCACGAGGCCGGCGTACCTAGTGATGCCATTGCTGTGAAGTGATGGCGAATTTGGGTGGTACAGCGTGAGTGATCTCTCGCCCCTGGGAAACAGGTGTGGGAGATTTTTTTATTGGGCAAATTGATTTTGGTGCATATTACATGTGGGAGGAAGAGCGAATATGGGTGACAAAGGCAGGTACTATATTACAACTCCAATCTATTACCCCAGTGATCGGCTACACATTGGGCATGCCTACACATCAACTATTGCCGATTCCATTGCCCGTTGGCATCGCTTTAATGGCAAAGACGTGTTATTTCTAACGGGCTCAGATGAACATGGTCAAAAGATCGAGCGAATCGCCAAAGCCCGGGGTATTGAGCCTAAGGATTACGTAGACAAGATAGTGGGTACATTTAAGAGCCTCTGGGAAAAATACGATATCACTTATGATGACTTTGTCAGGACCACCGATGAACGCCACCGCAAGGTAGTTCAGGAGGTCTTTCAGCGGATCTACGACAAAGGAGATATATACAAGGACACCTATGAAGGTTGGTATTGCACACCATGCGAAGCTTTCTGGGTGGAGACCAAGCTAGAGGATGGCAATTGTCCCGATTGTGGCCGTCCTGTTGAGCTGGTTAAAGAGGAAAGCTACTTTTTCAAACTCTCCAAGTATGCCGACGGACTGTTGCAGCACATCCAGGAGCATCCAGAGTTTATTAGGCCGGAGAGTCGGCGCAACGAAATGGTGAATTTTATCAAAAGCGGCCTAGAGGATCTTTGTGTATCCCGTACAACTTTTGACTGGGGTATACCGGTACCCATTGATGAAAATCACGTAATCTATGTTTGGTTCGATGCTCTGACCAACTACTTGACAGGGGCTGGTTTCTTACAGGATGAGGCAGCGTTTGCCCGCTATTGGCCTGCAGATCTGCATTTAGTAGGCAAAGAGATTGTACGCTTTCATACCATTATCTGGCCTATCATCCTCATGGCACTGGATTTGCCTTTACCAAAGACAGTTTTTGGCCATGGTTGGTTACTTTTCGGGGATGAGAAAATGTCGAAATCCAAAGGGAACGTGGTTGATCCCATGGAGCTCGCCGATGAATTTGGCGTTGATGCCATTCGGTATTTCCTACTCAGGGAGATATCCTTTGGCCAAGACGGTAGCTTTACCCGCCAGGCACTAATCGATAGAATCAATGCCGATCTAGCCAATGATCTTGGCAATTTACTCCATCGCAGTGTCGCCATGATTATACGTTACCGGGATGGTGTTATCCCTCTTGTAGGACCTCTAACGGAACTAGAAGAAGAATTGCAGCACTTGGCAGCCACTACTGTGGTAGAAGTGGGAGAGCACATTGACAAACTTGAGTTAAATGGTGCCTTATCTGCCATTTGGCGCTTAGTTGCTCGGACTAATAAGTATATAGATGAAGCCGCGCCCTGGTCACTGAACAAGGCAGGCAACAATGAGCGGCTAGATACTGTGTTATATCACTTAGCTGAGACACTGCGCATCTTGGCCTTGCTAATTAAGTCCTTTTTGCCCACCACCGGAGCTAAGATGTGGACACAGCTTGGTATAGCTACGGATTTGGAGCTTTGTCAAGTTGAGGATGCCAAATGGGGCGGGCTAAGGCCAAATACAAAGGTACAGAAGGGTGAACCGATTTTCCCTCGGATCGAACTGGATGAAACCAATGAAGCTGATGCCAATGATGAAACGCCTCAGAAGACCAAAAAAGAGGTACAACCGGCAGGAGGACAAACCGTGGTTCAAACAAAGACAGACAAACCGTTGATAGATATCGATGACTTTGCCAAACTGGATCTAAGAGTTGCCGAGATCAAGCAGGCGGAACCGGTACCAGGGGCAGATCGGCTATTGCAGCTGCAGATTAAGATTGGTACTGAGGAGAGGCAGATCGTTGCCGGCATCGCCCAGCACTATCAACCGGAGGCGTTGATTGGCAAACACATAGTGGTGGTCGCCAATCTTAAGCCAGCTAAGGTACGAGGTGTAGTTTCCGAGGGGATGCTATTAGCTGCATCCACGCCAGATGGTCTTGGTCTACTAACCGTTGAAAGAGATATCCCCAGTGGCGCCCAGGTAAAGTAGGGAGGGCAATATGGAGATCATCGAGACCCATTGTCATCTAAATAATGAGCAATATGCCAACGACTTGCCAGCCGTGATAGAGCGGGCCCAGGCAAGTGGTGTTGTGCATCTCATTAATATTGGCTGGGATGTGGCTTCCTCTGAAAAAGCTATTCAGCAGGCTATGGTATATACAAATATGAAAGCAGCAGTGGGGATTCATCCCCATGATGCCGATACCATATCTGATCAGGCGTTAGCTAGATTAGAGGATTTAGCGATTAATGATGTGGTTGTAGCTTGGGGAGAGATCGGGCTAGATTACTACTACGATAACTCGCCCCGGGAGATTCAGCGGGAAGCGTTTCGCCGGCAAATGGCCATGGCCCAGCGGCTACAAATCCCTGTTGTGATTCATAGTCGGGATGCCACCGAGGACACGCTAACGATTCTTAGGGAGTATGCCCCTCTACAGGGTGTGATGCATTGCTTTTCCGGTAGCTGGGAAACGGCAAAGACATGCATAGATTTAGGCTTGTATATCGGCTTTGCGGGCCCTATCACTTTCAAAAACGCCAATCGTTTGCGTGCTGTTGCAGCTAGAGTGCCATTGGAGCGCCTTGTCGTAGAAACTGATTGCCCGTACCTAAGTCCGGAACCCTTGCGAGGACGACGTAATGAGCCAGCATACTTGCAGCATACTTTGGCCAAATTGGCGGAGATTAAGGAAGTAGATATTGTGGAAGTGGCGAGGGTAACCACTGATAATGCACGGACATTGTTTGGGTTAGCCTGAATGGACCACCAATGAGCTGTTTTGGTTGTGATAGTCGAGGGGATGTGTATTGGTTTGCCAAAGACCAGTATCACATCCCCTTATCCTTCAATTGACAAGGGCTAGGTGCTAAAGACTAAGCAAAATACCTGCTACTCCACCTAGGAATATGAGCAGGATAGGGCTAACTTTTGTCTTGCTGATTAGCATAAAGGTGGCCGCGGCCAGTATAAAGGTCTTTATGTCTAATATGGCCGAAGGCGTTATGTATAAGCCAGCGGACACGATTAGGATGACCACTGCGACCTGAATGCCTGCCATGGCCTTTTGGGTTAGTGGATGATCCTGGTAGCGGTTAAGGAAATGTAGCAGGACAAAGGTAAGGATCAAAGATGGTGAGATAACGGCTAGGGTGGCAACCGCGGCACCTGTGAGCCCAAAGAGCCTATAGCCAACGAAAGTGGCAGTATTGATGGCTATGGGACCTGGGGTCATCTCAGAGATGGCCACGACATCGAGAAACTCTTGCAGGCTAAGCCAGCCGGCCATCACTAACTCCCGCTGCAATAGCGGGATCATGGCATAGCCCCCTCCATAGGCAACACTACCAATCTTAAAAAAAGCTACATAGAGTCCGGCGAGATTCATGCGGGTTGGCGTCTAAGTTGCGCCGTCCCTCCTTTGCACCGTGATTGGGAATTCATCCTATTTCGCTAGAAATAGGCCTGTGGTTGCCGCCAAAAGTACAATGACAATGGGGTGAATGTTGATAGTAAACATGATTACCAGCCCTATTAAGGCCGCCACCCACTTCCAGCGGGCATCTAGGCTCTGGCGAGCTATGCGTAAAGCTGTGGCTAAGATCAAACCCACTATGACCGGTCGCACACCCTGGAAGAAGCTACCAACCATTTCAATTTGATGGAAATTATGAAAAACAGCGGCAATCAAAGATATTATTACAAATGAAGGCAATGTGACTCCTGCGGCTGCCGCTAGCCCACCAGCCGCGCCCCGCATCTTGCTTCCAGTAAATAGACCCATATTAATCGCCACCGCACCGGGAATCAACTGGACACTGGCGAAACAGTCAAGAAAATCTTGGGGCCCCATCCAGCCCCTGCGCTGCACTAGCTCCTGCTCGATGAGGGAAATCATTGCGTAACCACCACCGAAGGTAAAAGCTCCTATTTTGAAAAACGTCCAGAAAATCGCAAGCAAGCTCGGTGGCTCAACAACCGTGGCCACTGTTTGTTTGTCGGTCGTAAGGACCTCCTCAATCGTCTGAGCCATAGCTCCACCCCTTTGCACTTATATATAGTCCAGGGTTGATGTCTTAAATTCAATTTTGCCGGAGTTCTACTTTGTAGCGAAAACGATCGCCTCTGATGACGGAACGCCTAAATTCCATCGCTTGATCTTGGAGGTCAAATGAAATGCGTTCCACCAAAAATACCGGCGCCTCTTTGGCAATACCTAGGTAGCTAGCCTCCCGTGATGATGGTTTGACCGCTTGTAGGAATTCCTCAGCCCTAGCGATGTGAATGCCGTAGCCTGTTTCCATGAGGTCATAAAGTGCCTCCACATTTTCAGCGTTAGCTAGGCCTGGGTATAGGACGCTAGGTAAATAGGACGTTTCTAGCATGATGGGCTCCTTGTCTACGTGGCGGAGTCGCTCTATCACAACGATGGGTTCCTTAGTCCTAACCCCCAGATGTTTTGCTATGATAGAATTGGCGGAGGTCTCTTCCTGACGCAGGGTTTTGGAGTAGACCCGTTGTGTAGTTTTGCCAAAGCTCCGAGCTAGACTGTAGAATCGCATGAGGTCTTGCTCAATTTTTGGTTTTGCTACCATGCTACCCTTGCCTTTGCGGGTGGAAACCCATCCATCTCTTTGGAGCCTTGCTAGGGCCCTACGGATAGTTGCTCGACTGACCTGGTATTCCGCCGCTAACTGACTTTCTGGAGGGAGCAGTTCGCCAGCCCTCCACTTACCTTCTAGGATCTGGTCTAGAATGGCTGTACTTATCTGATAATAAAGCGGAATGGGACTTGTAGGATCTAGCATTTCAACACCTCACACATAAACCTGTATACATGTGCATACAAGTGGCATCTTTAGCTTAGCAAAAATGGTTGATACCGTCAAGGAAGGGATCTGAATTAGAGGAGAGAATTCCCCAGGGCTGGGGGAGGTCATAGCAATGCTGCAAGACTAGATAGTTTGCTCCTTTGTGTAGTTCAATCCGGTGTCCGAGCCTGAACTGCAAGTTGCTCTTGATTTGCGGAGAAAATCCGGGTATAATAAAGATCACAAGCGGATGTGGCCTAGTGGTATGGCATCGGCTTCCCAAGCCGAGGATCGCGGGTTCGAATCCCGTCATCCGCTCCATTTTTATTGGCCGGCGTAGCTCAATCGGCAGAGCGACGCATTCGTAATGCGTAGGTTAGCGGTTCAATTCCGCTCGCCGGCTCCAATAGGCTCCGTAACCGTGCATCGGTAGGCACGGAGTTTCTAGTAAAAAAGCCCCACGGGAACCATCCCAGTGGGGCTTATGTGTGTGGTGGTCGCATCTGGACTCGAACCAGAGGCCTCTACGATGTGAGCGTAGCGCTCTAACCGACTGAGCTATGCGACCCATCAACTTTTCTACCCCATTATATCGCGTTCTGCTCAGCCTGTAAAGTGCGATTTCTCGATGTCGTTCAACTCACTTGTTACTCACATGTATGTCTATTTGCTGATACGGGATCTCGATTCCAGCCTTGTCAAACTCGACCTTGGTCTTCTCCAATATGTCGAATCGAGTTGGCCAATAATCGGTTCGGTTGACCCAGACCCGAACAAAGTAATTCAATCCTGAAGCTCCGTGTTCTCCCACAACGATCATGGGTTTGGGTTCCCGCAGTACCGAGGGATGCTCTTCCACTATTCTGCTCAGGACTGCTTTGACACTACCTATATCATCGCTGTAATTGGCACTAAACACGAAGTCCAGGCGCCGAGTAGGGTTTACAGAGTAATTTATGGCACTACTATTGGATAGTTGTGCGTTAGGAATCATAACCCGGCGATTATCGGGGGTGCGAAGATAAGTGTAAAAGATCTGGATTTGCTCTACAGTGCCAGAATAGCCTGCCGCTTCTATGAAGTCGCCCACTCGAAAGGGTCGCAACGCCATGATCAATACGCCACCAGCTAGGTTAGCTAAGCTCCCCTGGAGGGCTAAGCCTACGGCCAACCCCGCAGATGCCAGCAAGGCTACAACTGACGTCATTTCTACTCCCAGCATAGAAGCTACAATGATACCGAGTATTATAAACAGACTGAGGCGAATCGTGGGTATAAGGAATGTGTGCAAAGATTCGTCAAAATGGTGTCTGTCCATGGACCGACCGATCAAATCCACTAAATACTTGATCATGCGTCGCCCGACGGCCAGCACGGTCACAGCCCAAAGCACTTTCCATCCAAACGCGATAAGTGAACCATAAATCCCCTGTAACGGCAATCCATTAATGTTCATGATGTTACCCCTTTCGGCTCTGTTACATATTTTCGTAGTTGCCTACATACATATTTTGCCAATACGGCCTTTGTATAATCTATCCCAAGGCGTGTTAAATTACAACCGTAGGTCGGCAATGTCTTTCGGCCCTGATTCGAAACTATCAATAGTTCGAGCCATATCTACCCGCGTTTTTCTGCCGGTGAATGGCAGACTCGCCCAGAGTCTATCAGACCCCAAAAGACCCCTTGTCGACCTTTTTTTGTCCAAGTTTGGCCCGGCTCATAGGCAAGCAAGATACCCTTTTCCCCGTAAGCGAATAGCCGGCGCAGGTCCAAGGGTATAGGCACGGATGATGCACATCAAGGCAGAATCGATGGGACTCAGAATGACGATCAAGAAGAGACAGGGGGCAATCAGTAATGGATGTCGGCGTTGCTATTGGTAGAACCCTCATCTTCTATGCCGTCCTGCTGTTCTTGCTACGGATCATGGGAAAGCGGGAGATTGGCTCTCTTTCTCCCTTTGACTTGGTAGTCACTATCATGATAGCCGAGTTGGCTGCTTTGCCCATGGAAAACCCCGATGTCACCCTCGTTGATGGTCTAGTGCCCATATTAACGTTAACAGTGGCGGAAATAGTGGTTTCCTATGCTACTTTGAAGAGTGAGTCTTTGCGGATCTTGCTTACTGGTTCGCCAAGTATTATAATTCGTGGTGGAGAGCTGATTGAAAGCGAAATGCGGCGGGTGCGCTATAACCTAAGTGATCTCATGCTGCAGCTACGCTTGAAGGGGGTCAGCAATATCGCCGATGTGGAAGTGGCTATCTTGGAGACCAACGGCGAGTTAAGCGTGATCCTCAAATCCCAATACCGCCCAGTGGTGCCTGCGGATCTTGACATAGAGACCGAATACGAGGGGTTACCACTTATTCTCATTGTAGATGGGGTTGTAAACCAATTTAACCTTAAGCAGGCTGGGGTAACTGACGAGTGGCTGGCGGCTCGGCTCAAGGAGCGAGGCATAGATTCGACCACCGACGTTTTGGTGGCTAGTCTAGATACTGTGGGGAGGCTCTTTGTACAGAGGAAAAACCGTTCTAGGAGGAAGAGACGTGCGGACATATTATGATGTTGTGATTATTGGTGCCGGGCCTGCCGGCATTTTTGCCGCCATGGAGCTAATTCGTAATCAAGGGGATCTATCGATATTATTAGTCGACAAAGGCAGGACATTAGCTAAGAGGATTTGCCCTGCCCGAACCACCGGTGTTTGCCATAGTTGTGATCCTTGTGCCATTACTAGCGGTTTTTCTGGGGGAGGCGCCTTTAGCGATGGTAAGCTTAGCTTGGCATCACAAGTGGGGGGTAGACTAACTGATTACCTTCCCGAGGAGACGGTACACAGCCTGATTAGATATGCTGATGATGTTTATCAGGAGTTTGGCGCTCCCGATATAGTCTATGGCCTTAATGAGAAGGCCGTGGATGATATAAGGTATGAAGCATCTAAACATAACATTCAGCTCATCCCCTGTCCTGTTCGACATCTAGGAACTGACGCATCCATGGTTGTGCTGGAGGCCATGTATGATTACCTAGATGGCCAGGACAATTTCGAGTTCTCGGAGCTGACCACCGTCCAGGAGATCATAGTTGACTCGGGGAAAGTTACGGGGGTAAAGCTTGCCCGCAAAGGGGAAGAGCCTGTCGATGTTGAGGCACGGTATGTGATTGCGGCCGCAGGCCGGGGCGGTGCAGCTTGGTTCTTGGCAGAGAGTCGCCGGATGGGCCTAAAGACAGAAAATAACGAGGTGGATATCGGTGTCCGTGTTGAAGTGCCTAATGCCATCATGGATCATCTGACTAAGGACCTCTATGAGGCTAAGTTGGTGTATTACTCCGACACCTTCGATAATCGAGTCCGTACTTTTTGTATGAATCCCGGTGGCGTAGTCTCCGAAGAACGCTATGAAGGGGATCTTGCTGTGGTGAATGGTCATAGCTATAATGA
>JAAZMF010000014.1 GCA_012798955.1 Bacillota bacterium
ATGCCTTAGAATTATTAACTCATTTACACAAAAATAGCAATCACTAGCTGTTACTAGCCCGCCTTTATGGCGGGCCTTTAGGTGATCCGGAGCCTGTTGGCAGGAGTCCTTTTGGGTACTACAGAAGTTTATGGTATTCCTACCTTGGGAGGGGACATGAATGACAGTAGCGGCCGTAGTTCTAGCAGCGGGAAAAGGCACCCGAATGAAGTCGGATATCCCAAAGGTTATCCATCCGATATGTGGACGTCCCATGGTGTCACATGTAGTCAATAGCCTGCGGAAAGCCGGTGTGGGGCGGATAATCGTGGTTATTGGGCCGGATAGTGAGCAAATCAAAGCTACTTTAGGTTCTGATGTTGAATATGTTGTGCAAAGAGAACAACTGGGTACAGGTCATGCAGTCATGCAGACACAGGCAACTCTTAAGAACCATAGCGGTTCTTTGCTGGTGATCCATGGTGATACACCTCTTTACCGCGCTGAAACCCTGCGGGAGCTCGTGTCCTTCCATGAAAGGTCTGGTGGTATAGGGACAGTTCTTACCGTCACTGTAGATAATCCATCTGGTTATGGCCGCATCATTCGAGATGCTGACGGCAAACTGGAGAGAATAGTTGAAGAAAGAGATGCCACCCCTGAGGATGCGGTGGTTAGCGAGATTAATAGTGGTACTTATGTCTTTGAATGTGAACCGTTGTTTGCTAAGCTAGGCCAGATTAAACCAGAGAATGTGCAAAATGAATACTATTTAACTGATGTTGTTCCGATAATAGGGCAAGAATACAGTAGGGTACAGATTTTTCACCACAGAGATGCCG
Source organism: Bacillota bacterium (assembly GCA_012798955.1). Classification (GTDB taxonomy): domain Bacteria; phylum Bacillota; class Limnochordia; order DTU087; family DTU087; genus JAAZMF01. The sequence goes on from JAAZMF010000014.1 coordinate 822, forward strand.
AAGAGGCCTTGGGCATCAATAACCGCGTCCAGTTGGCAGAGGCAGAGAAAGTTATGCGTAATCGGATTCGGGAGCATTGGATGTTGGCAGGTGTAACCATGATTGATCCTGCTAATACGTATATCGATGCAGAAGCTGAACTGGAACAGGATGTGGTACTCTTACCCTTTACCTTTATCGAGGGTCACACACAAATCTCCGCTGGCTCTGTCATTGGCCCCTTTGCCAGGTTAAAGGATGCCAAGCTTGGAAAAAATGTCGTCATCAGTCAGGCAACAGTCTTAGACAGCATTCTAGAGGCTGGGTGCCTGGTTGGTCCTTATAGCCATATCCGACCTGGTTGTCATCTAGGAGAAGGGGCTAAGGTAGGGGGCTTTTGTGAGATCAAGAATACCATAATTGGATCAGGTAGCAAGGTTCCTCATCTGACCTATCTTGGCGATACAGATGTAGGTGATAAGGTTAATATTGGCGCAGGTACTATTACCTGCAACTATGATGGGCATAATAAATACCGAACAATCATCCAGAATGAGGCATTTATCGGCAGTAACTGCAATTTGGTGGCCCCCATAGAGATAGGAACAGGTGCTTATGTAGCAGCCGGTTCCACCATTACCGGCGATATTCCCCCCGGTGCCTTAGGGGTAGCTCGCAATAGGCAGCGGAATATCCCAGACTGGACAAAACATCGAGGGAGCAAAAGAAGATCATCAAAAGAGGGATCATGATATACCTCTCGAATATTCGGAGGGAGAGTCTTCTGATTCGAAAATCCGGCTGCTAGCTAACCGGCTATGTTCGAGCGGCAAGGCTTAATACGTTTGCGGACAGGAAGTGAACAGGTGTGGCCATTAGGCATAATTATAAGAAACTCAAGATCTTCACCGGTAATGCCAACCCGAAATTGGCTCAAGATATTGCTCGTTATCTAGGTACCACAGTAGGCCAATCTGAGATTAATCGATTCAAAGATGGCGAAATCAATATTCGAATTGGGGAGACTGTACGGGGTGCTGATGTTTTTGTCGTTCAACCTACCTGCGCTCCAACAGATACTCACCTGGTAGAATTATTGATCATGATTGATGCCTTTAAGCGGGCATCTGCCAAGGAAGTTGCAGCAGTCGTTCCGTACTATGGTTATGCACGACAGGATCGTAAGACACAGCCCCGGGATCCAATAAGCGCCAAATTGGTGGCTAACCTATTAACCGCCGCAGGGGCAGATCGAGTCTTGACCATGGATCTCCACGCTGGTCAGATACAAGGCTTTTTTGACATACCGGTAGATAACTTGCGGGCAATGCCGATTCTGGCCAACTACTTTCAAGAGAAAGGGCTAGAGGATGTGGTGGTGGTCTCTCCAGATGTGGGAGGTGTATCTCGAGCTCGGGAATTTGCCAATCGCCTGGA
>JAAZMF010000121.1 GCA_012798955.1 Bacillota bacterium
ACTGCGCCATCACACCCAATAAAAGCACCTATTGCGACTAGCGAATCGTTGCCTAACATGACGGAGAAACCTTCACGGCAATTTAGGTACTCCTGGGCCCTAAGAATATCGGGCATGCTGTTTTTGATACCAACAATATTTGGATACTTCTCGGCAAGATAGCCAACCGTAGCCGGGGCTATGTCATTGCCCGCAAGGCTTGGAATGTTATACAGATAAAATGGATAGTCACTTGGAATTACTGAGATAATCTGCTCGTAGTACCGGATGAGCGATTCTTGGGATAGCTTGAAGTAGTAGGGAGTCACTGCGGCTATGCCATCTGCCCCGATATCTACGGCATGCTTTGCTAAATCCATGGCAGATTGTGTTGAAGCCGCTCCTACATGGATGAAAACAGGTACTTTACCTCCCGCACGCTCCACTACAATCTGAGCAACGTCTTTTCTCTCTTCATCAGTGAGCAAAGTAGCTTCACCGGTGGTACCGCAAGGATACAGACCATGCACCTTGTGTTCAATCAGATAGCCACAAAGATTTCTTAAAGCGTGGGCATCTACTCTACCTAAGTCATCAAAAGGAGTGACGATTGGGACCACAATTCCTTTCAAACGCTGCATTGACCATCCCCCTATCAGGCATAAGTTGATTATCCATATGACTTCTGTGCACTTGGCAAGTGAAGTGACTTTGGGTTGTCTAGGCGACACAACCCGAAGGGTGAATTGTATAATATATAGTTACTCCAATCCTTTTCTAACTCCTTCCTCAATTCAGTAATTTGCCTCTCCTCTACTCGGCAAATATGGCCCTTTGAAAAACTAAACAAGAATATCTGGGTGAGATTGCTCTTCTAGTGAACTCGCCCATTTTTTGTGTCCGTTTATGGTGTACATAGGCTGCATGAGGTAGTTATCCGATTCTAGGAAACCCAAAGAATAGACATCACTTGACATGTAATGTATATCGACATATGATGGATACAAGATAAGAAGGAGGGACAGCGACATGACCGCTACGAAGATCAGAAAACAGATATATATAACTCCTGAGCAAAATGAGGATTTGAAGACTTTGGCGCTCATGGATGGTGTGAGCGAAGCAAGTATCATCCGAGAGGCTTTATCGACATATGTGGCAGCACGCCAGAAAAAGGCCGCAAAAAAAGATCCCTTAGCGGATTTAATCGGGCTAGGTGTAAGTAAACATACTGATAGCGCTCTCCGCCATGATCACTACCTGCATAAGGACGAGACCCCATGAGAGCCGTTTTCGTTGATACCAGCGGGTGGCTGGCACTTATTCTGAGAAATGATCAGTATCATAAAGACGCTGCAGCGTATTACCAATTTTTGCGCTCCAATCAGATGCCATTAGTCACAAGTGATTATGTGCTAGATGAGACCCTTACCCGCCTGCGCTATGATGCCGGGCTACAAACAGCCATTACTGCCAAGGACATCCTTGACAAAGCCAAGGAATCGAACTTTCTTAGCATGCAATGGGTAGATGAAGCGGTTTCGGCCAAGGCCTGGGAGTTGTTTGTCAGATACCAGGATCAAGAGATTTCCTTTACCGATTGTACCAGCTGGTCAATCTGCCAACGGCTGGGGATAGAGGAAGTGTTCGCCTTTGATAGGCACTTTTACCTGATGGGACTCACCATCGGCCCCGACAAATAGTACCGGCCCCGAACCCGATGCCAAGATCCAATTGCCATACCGACATCTTCCTCGGCGGTTGCCATCAGGCCGGGGAAATCCGGACACTCCCATACCTTCTGGCCCTGCAAAAGACACACTAGACAGATGAACCTACCTGAGGGACGTGCTCCTAAACAAGGGAAACGCGCAGGGCCTCAACCCTGCGCGAAGTGAATGAACTGAGCGGTCATATTCGACACATTCATTATTCGTCTGCGAAGTAGAACTGCTGGGGAATGGCGTTGCCAGGGCTGCGATTTAGCTCGGTCCACACGAAACGGGTTGGGACATTGCGAAGTTTGTTATTGACAACGAGGGGAACAGGGAACTCACCAACAGTTCCGATCAGGAAGAGTCTCTCCGTATGGAAGGCAGTGACTTCTGCCATGAGCTCTTTTAGTTCGTCAAGATCCGTGACACTAGCTCGTTCCTGCAGGATCTCGTTAAGGCGCTTGATCTCTGCCGGAGGCTCCTCGCCGGCTGTGCCATCACTTTCATACCATCTATTCCACATGGGACCCCAGTGGTAGCCCCGGCCTTCGGTTGCCACGGCCCACCACCTGAACCACAAATCGGGACGATCTCCACCATCCATATGCCATGTGACCATATCAAACTCATTCGCGAAGGTTCTCTCTGAGAACAGTGTGCGCTCCGGCGTATTGATGTTCAGCTTTACACCGATCTTATCCCAATGGAGGCTAATGAGCTCCATTTCAGATACATAGGTACCGTCAGAAATCTCCACAGTGACCGCCAGCGGGCGTCCATCGGGATACTTCCGATAACCATCTGTACCCCATTCCAATCCCATTTCATCCAGCAGCTTGTTGGCCCGATCTGGGTCAAATTCTGCGTAGGCACTTGCCCATTTCTCGTCATAGAACGGGCTATCGCTGGTAAAGGACGCCTGACGTGGTACACCAAGGCCGAAATGTAGAATCTCATTGATCTCATCTCGATCAATAGCCAATGACAAAGCTTGACGGAACCGGACATCCTCAAATACCTTTCTGACAACGGGATCTCTGTGGTTCTGATTGATCGCTATAACAGGCTCAGCCCCGGTATCTGCCCTAGGTAGAGTAAGTACCCGGTAGCCTCCGGCCTCAGCATTCTCCATTAAGACTGCGATATCGCTGATGCCGGCACTGAAGAAGTCTAGATTACCAGTGACAGCCCGCATTACCCGCATTTCCCCATCGCCAATCATCTCATGGGCTACACGATCGATATATGGCAGTTGATTACCTTCGGAATCAACTTTCCAGTAGTATGGGTTGCGCTCAAACATGTAGATGGCATCACTTGGTCCATTGATTGGCCGCCAAGCAGTAATCACCGGGCGCTCGGGATTCTTGTCAGGCTCCTGATACTTCGAGTCAAAGAAACCTGCCCAATTATCCTCATAGCCCGCTTCCCGCATCATTTGATTCAGTTCCTCCGGATCAGCGTAGTCCATGTGGAACTGCTTCAAATAGTGCTTTGGCGCTAGTAATCGGCCTCTGCCCTCGGTTGCCAGTGTCAACAGGAAGGTGCCCGATGGTCTTGGGAACGTAATGGAGAAGGTATAATCATCGATCTTCTCGATCTTGGCCATTTCACCGTCCATGATGAACTCCTGCCTGTGGGGATGATAGAGCCTGGGATCGCCCTTGAATTCCCACCAGAATACAGCGTCATCGGCTGTTACAGGATGTCCATCAGACCACCTCAAACCTTCACGCATGTGAAAGACAAATTTGCGTCCACCATCAAGCACCTCGTAGGACTGGGGAACGTTGGGGATGATCTCGCCTTCCGGTGTCATAACCAAGAACCGCTCACCGAGGAATTTACGAATATCCCAATGGTCTCTCGGTCCGCTGCGGACCCGGCGCAATGTGCCACCGTATTTTCCGATGGACTCTGTTGGCACCAGTACTGCCGGCTCCTTGGGGAGCCTATCTTCTAGGGGCAGCAACTCACCAGAGGCAACCAATTTGGCTAGCTCTGGTGCTTCTCGGAGGCTATCGATATGTCCGCCCGTTTGCTGCTCATATGCAGCGATAGTACTATACTGAACTGCTACATCCAGTTCCTCAGCATAGACAAATTGGGCGGCCATGATACACAACGCAACTACCAATACCGCTAATCGGTACTTCCGCAAATCCTTCAACCCCCTTCATGTTGGTAAATCAGCAACATTGCCCAAAAACGCCCTCCACTAACACCTCCTCAATGCTTTTTCATTTCAACAGTGAGTTATCACGAAACCTTGCCGGATATTACGCCTTTAAGCTTGAGTTCTTGGGAGAAATGGCAGGCAACCAAGTGCTCGGCTTCATCTAAACTAGACACTCGGTTAAGCACCGGCAGTTCTGCGCTGCAAATGGGAGCCACGTAACTACACCGGGTCGAAAACGGACACCCCTTTGGAGGATTAGCGGGGTCCGGAGTCTCACCGGATAATAGAATCCGCCGTGGTTCGGCGCCGGGCCTAGGCTTCGGCACCGCAGACAATAGCGCCTCAGTATAGGGATGTCTCGGCCTAACGTATAACTCGCTAGTGTCTCCTATCTCCACAATCCTCCCCAAATACATGACAGCGATCCGATCACTAATGTGCTTCACAACACTCAAATCATGGGAAATAAAAAGGTAAGTTAGATCCAAAGATTCCTGTAGCTCCTCAAGTAGGTTCAAGATCTGAGCTTGAATGGAGACATCCAGTGCCGATACAGGTTCGTCACACACAACAAATTCGGGGTTAAGGCTGAGAGCCCTAGCGATGGCAATCCGCTGTCTTTGTCCACCACTAAAAGCATGGGGATAGCGATCCATATACTTGGGCCTAAGGCCAACTCTTCGAATCAAGTCCACCACCATACCACCTAGTTCCTTGCCCTTGGCAACCCCGTTCACTTTAAGTGGCTCGCCGATGAGGTCTTTCACAGTCATTCTGGGATTCAGGGATGAATAGGGATCTTGAAAGATCATCTGAATCTCACGGCGTAGTCTACTCAAAGTGTTTCTATCGGCCCTAGCAAGATCAATCACTTCACCACTTGATCCTTGATACAGTATTTGCCCCCCTGTGGGGTCAATAGCCCTAAGGAGACATCTGCCCAGGGTGGTCTTGCCACACCCACTCTCACCAACAAGCCCAAGGGTTTCCCCTCGGTAAATGGTCAAATTGATGCCATTAACCGCTTGTACGTGACCTACGACCTTCTCAAAAAAACCGCTTGTGATGGGAAAGTGCTTTGTTAGGTTACTAACTTGAAATATCATGTTGGAGTCCACCTGCTTCCCTCCCATCATAGAGAAAACATCTTACCCGGTGAGCTAGGCCCATGTCAATTGGCTCAGGTTCAAGGACATTGCACTTGCCCTTTATCCGTACCGGGCACCTTCGATAAAAGGAACAACCTGGAGGAATGTTGTAGGCATCCGGCACGGTACCTCGGATGGCATATAGCTTAGTTTGCTCAAGAGCATCTAGTTTGGGGATACAATCCAATAGAGCCCTTGTATAGGGATGTTTTGGGGTTTCAAATATGTCATGGGCAGTACCGCTTTCCACGACTTTGCCCAAATACATTACGCAAATATCATCTGCCATTTCGGCGATCACGCCTAGATCATGGGTGATGATAATCATGGACATCTCCATACTTTGCTGCAGGCTGCCCATAAGCTCAAGAATCTGCGCCTGGATCGTCACATCAAGTGCAGTTGTGGGTTCATCGGCAATCAGTAGCTGGGGCTGGCAGGCGAGAGCCATGGCAATCATTGCCCTTTGAAGCATGCCACCACTCATCTGATGTGGATACTCATCGACACGTTCCTTGGGGCTATGAATCCCTACTTGACCTAGAAGCTCAATGGTGATGCTTCTAGCTTCAGCCTTCCCCACTTGCCTGTGCAGCTGAATTACTTCCATGATCTGGTTGCCAATAGTATGTACCGGACTAAAGGAGGTCATGGGCTCTTGAAAAATCATAGCTATTTCCCTTCCGCGGATACCTCGGATCTCTTTCCCGTCTACTTTCAGCTTCGCTAGGTCAATGGATGAGGTCGACCCCCGGGGATAGTAGAGGATCTCTCCTTCCACGATCCTGCCTTTCGCTCCGACAATTCCCATAATCGACCGAGATAGTACGCTTTTACCGCATCCGCTCTCACCGACGATTCCCAGGACTTTGCCGCGACCAACTGCCAAGTTGACCCCATTGACCGCCTTGACAACTCCTTCATGGGTGAAGAAATGGGTTTTGAGGTCCTTAATTTGCAGCAAAGGCTGTTTGCTATCGGGATACATGTCTACCATCTACCTTCCATACGGGTCTGCCGCATCCCGCAGTCCGTCCCCTACGAAGTTGAACGCCAATACCGTGACTACGACGAACAATGCTGGAATGAGAAGCCACGGCGCGAGTGCTACCGTTCGCACGTTTTGTGCCTGCTGCAGGAGAACTCCCCAGCTGATGGCCGGTGCCCGCAGTCCCAAACCGAGAAAACTCAAGGATGTCTCAGCCAAAATCATGTTGGGTATAGCTAAGGTTAGAGAGGCAATGATGTGACTTAAGAAAGATGGCACCATATGTACGGCAATGATCCGGAACTCACTACAACCGACTAGTCGGGCAGACATCACGAAATCTTCTTCCCTGAGTGATAGGAATTTGCTCCTCACTTCCCTAGCTAACCCTGACCACCCGATGAGGGAGAGAATGGCAGTGATAGCGAAATACACCCGAGTGATGGGCCAGCCTGCAGGCATTGCAGCGGCCAAGCCCATCCACAGTGGAATTGAAGGAACACTGCGAACGAACTCGATGATGCGTTGAATGATTTGATCTACAATGCCGCCGTAATACCCAGATATGCCTCCTAGGGTAATCCCTAGAATAAAACTCATCAGAACACCCAAGAGTCCAATGGACGTGGATATACGTGTTCCATAAATCACCCGTGAAAATAGATCCCGGCCCAATGGATCGCTACCAAACAGGAACAAGACTCCATCCCGAACACCAAACAAATGTAAATCTGTTTCCCACAAACCCCAGAACTTGTAAGGTTCGCCTCGAACCAAGAAATAAACCGGGTATTTCTTGGTACAGTCGACTTCATAGAGCATCCGAAAGGTCATCGGGTCGCGACTGGATTTATAGCCATAGACAAATGGGCGCAGGTGAAATCCTTCGTCATCAAAAAACTGGAGCTTCTGTGGTGGTGCATTTACGTGTCTTCGATCAACGGTATGGGGACTCTGCGGTGCAACAAACTCGGCGAAAACCGCCGCAGTATATATGATAATCAGTATCACGATACCCACCATGGCCAATCGATGGGATCGGAACTTCCTCCACACAAGCTGCCATTGGGAGGCTAGATAGACATCTTCCTCATCATCGTCATCTTCAAAGAACAGCTCATCTAGTTCCTCCATAGCTGTTTCGTCTTCTAGCACAAATCGGTTGTCCTCATGTTGCCGGGCCATGCCCTCACCCCCTAGCTGTACCTAATCCTGGGATCTAGTAGTGCCAACAAAATATCAGAGACCAGTGTGCCAATGACTGTAAGCAGGCTTAGAAATAAGATAAAACTGCCCGCAAGATACATGTCTTGGCTCTGGAGGGCCTGAAGCATCATGGGTCCCGTCGTGGGTAGATTCAAGACGACAGCTGTGATCACCGATCCCGATACAAGGTTGGGGAGCATCCAGCCCGCTGTACTAATAAAGGGAATAAGTGCGATCCGCAAAGGGTATTTCAACACAAGGCGTACATTCGAAAGCCCCTTAGCTTTAGCGGTGATGATGTACGGCTTTTGCAGTTCGTCAAGGAGGTTAGCCCGCAAGATTCTGATCAAACCAGCAGTACCCGCCGTTCCGATTACAAGCACGGGTAGCCATAGGTTTTTCAGCATGTCAAAGAACTTGGTCATACTCCAGGGAGCAATGGCAAATTCCGGTGAAAACAAACCTCCATAGCTGTATCCAAGGTTAGTATAGGCTAGCCACATCAAAACCAATGCCAGCACGAAATTCGGTGTGGCAAGCCCAATAAACCCGATAAATGTCGCTATGTAGTCCCCTAGCGAATATTGATGGGTTGCCGAATAAAAGCCGATCACAAAGGAAACGACCCATGTGAACAACATAGATGTAAAAGAGACAACGATTGTAAGTACAAGTCTCTCCCAGATCAGCTCATTGACTGGGCGGCCGTGTTCGAAGGAGAACCCCAAATCGCCCCGGAGCAAGATACTGCTCATCCATTTGAAGTATCGGACATATCCAGGCTGATCTAGCCCATACTGACGCCTCAATTGCTCGACTCTCTCCGGAGGAATCCGTGCCCCCTCCTGCTCAAGGCGCATTACATATGAGGTGAGGAAATCACCCGGAGGTAGCTGAATCACGACAAAGACAACAACCGAGATAATCAGAATCGTGGGCACGATCGCGAGCAAACGTTTGAGTATGAAGTTAGCCACAGATTGTCTCCCCTTTCCCCATTGCTATCAGCGATAACAATAGAGGCCTTCATCATGGAACTCGCCATTGGATATTGCGGCCAGTGGCTGTCTTGAGAATCAGCGCATTGAGAATGGCTTCCTGCCCCGCTCGGACTGTGAGTTCACGTTCCTCATGGATGGCAAACTTCCCACCGGCAACCAAAGCTATGGTCGCAATCTCGGCCAACCAAGAGAATCGTCTCACGGTAATACCTACAACAGGTATGCCTTGCCCAAGCGCAGCACCTGTAGCCCGCTTTACATGATCGCCTCTACCACCCCAGGAAATCACAACCAAGACATCATCAGAGTTAATCAGCCTAGACTGCGCCAAAAAGGTGGCTGTATCTACAAATGCCCGGGAATCCATTCCTAGTAATGAACATTTATGTGAAGCACATTGTGCCAATGAGCCCGATTCCACTTGCCCAAACCAGATCATATTCCGGGCCCTAGCACATATCCGAGTGGCTTCGTCAAAGGCATCCCAGTCGAAGTTGATGAAAGTGTCTCTGATTGTCTCCTCCGTTACACCCATCAGCCAGTTTACAGCATCATCACCATCGGCTCTCCTCACCTGTCGGCTAATGGACCCTGCAACCAAGGTTCTCAAACCTCGATAACCATCGACTTCTAGAAGATGACAGAATCTCAGTATAGTAGAACGGGAGACTTCTGCTTCCTTGGCCAACTCCTCGCTAGTTAGTTCCAAGACCTTACTGGAGTTGGTGAGTAGCCACTCGGCGAGATTCCTTTGAGCCCGGGTGGTCCTTGGATACACTGCTTCAATAGCTTTGGCAAAGTCGTCTGGTCTTCTCTGCATCTTAGTCTCCTTGTTCCGTTTTCCTGAGAACCTGCTCCTTGGGCCTCCCATGCAGGCACTTGTTCAACCTCCGCCCGTCACTATATTGAGATTACATGGCCCTTATGTAGGTTTTTGGCGCAAAATGCTTCAATTGTACCGCTGCGGGAACATGGTAACACATTCTGTCTCATTAATCAGACTTCCTGCCTTGTTGCAATATTTTCGCAACGTTTTTTGATGTAAAAAAAGGCTCTCCTCAATGAGGAGAGCTCTCTATCTAAGACATCCCTGCATACTAGATTGCCGATTTCAAACTTCAGCTCTGTAACTTAGCCAGTTCCGTTTTCCTAAGCGCGCCAAACCTCTTTGGGAAAATGATCCAACCCCATTAGATATAATCTAGGGCGTGATATACCCAGTCATGCCCGGCGAAAGCTTCCGCTATTTCGCCAACAACGGTATCATTGGATTCGCTGATTGTGATGGGCTCATCTGCTATGGCGGCTATAGGGTCAAGACGGTGGAGCAAGAGGCGAGTTAGGGTATCCTCCTTCATCCCCAAGGTAATACTGCTAGTTGCAGTGTTTTGAGCTGGCTTTAAGACAAAATCTCTCTTCGGGGTCCATACTTTGATTTCTATATTCTCCAATAGAGGCCGTTCCTCGAGGGCCTTTCCGAATCCTGCAGGATTTAGCAGCTGCCCCATGATCATGGACATATCCTCCCTGCTTGCGGGCTTTGCACCTAAAGCCCTAAATAGTGGTTCTAGAGGGTGATTATGCCCTTGCATAGTCAGTTTGCAGCCTTGCCTAGACGCTAACGTGGAGGCGGCTTTGAGTAAAGCCAAGCCAGCGACATAGTCATTGTTCAATGCTGCAAGTTCAAGGATCTGCAATGGACGATAATCGCGATTATTGGGGTGTTCCGTTCTCCTACCAAGGATACAGTAGCCAATCATCCGTCCGGCGTCTTGGTACCATAGGTAAGTGAATTCAGTGGGGTGAACAGCATATATATGCCCGCTCAACATCCTTCCCCAATAGCCGGGCTGTCTCACTGGGAAACCGCCGAACCGGCCAAAAATGGATTGATAGATATTCAGAATCTGGGGTTCAAGGGCCAAGAAAGTGTCCGCATCTTGAGTCATGTTTGGACTAGCCTCATCACCCCAATCCAGGGGCTGGTGCAAAATATACTCGATGATGTAATGCAGGTCAAAGTGGTCGGTTTTTTCATAGAAATTATAGCCTTTACTTCTTTCATGGCCTCTGTAGACCATTAATACGTCACAACGGTCAGCTAGAAACTGCTTTGCGGCATCGATCATTTTCGTACCAATGCCTTTATCTCTTATGCCATCGATAACCAGGACAGCGTTCTCGAAGGCTGCGGTAACAACCCGCCCCGGGGCCACCTGGAAACGCCGTATAGCAAGCGGGATAGCCCCCACGATCTGATCATCAAGCAAGGCTACTGCGGCCGTCATGGTGCCTTCTCGATACCAGTCTTCCCTGGCGATGGGAGGAAAGTGATTATTGCGAGTTTCGATAACTCTGGCCAACTCCTCAGCCTGCATTTCTCGAGCTACTATATCCATCAAAGATCACTCCCCTGTACTGATGCGTCCGGATCATCACTGTAATCAAAGATGTACAAGTTCGGATGGGTGTCACCCTACTTAATGCTAGGCGATTTGCCCAGCTTCTACAAGTCTCCCAAGCGCAACTGCATGTCTTTACAGGACTTAACCTTACGCTCGGTGATTTTATCCTTGCTACCCACCTCACCGGAAATTAGCGCTGATAGCGGATTGTGCTTCTCAAAGTTTCTGGCAACAATCTTCGGGTTATAATTCGCATAACAATATCGGCAACCATTCAGACAGGTATTGTACATTCCGATATCTATGCTTGTAACGCATCCGCATTCAAGGCGCTGGGTCTTATCCTTATCAATATTCAAACCACAACCGAGGAGCTCCTCCAAGAGCCTGTCATCGATGCAACGCGCGTGCTCGATGCCAAACTCTTGTAGATCAATTTTCTCTGCGCAAGTGTCTATTGCCAACCCGCAACTACGGGCGATTTCAGCCAAGTGCGAACTCAGTTGACGCTGCATCTCAGAAGGGAAAGCAGATAGGGCCAATTCTTTGATGTTACTTCTAACCCCCCGATAGTCGTCGTCAATAAAACTGATTGTAACTTTGCGTGTATAGTCATGCAGTTCCTTGGCCATTGCTTCGAAAGCACGGACATGATATTCCATAGGATACTTTTCGCTTATGAGAATGGGATCATACCTCCAAACGATCCGGTTTGCACCGATCA
>JAAZMF010000015.1 GCA_012798955.1 Bacillota bacterium
GGTACCGCTGCGGCAGTGGCCACAGTCCTTAAGACAGGTATGCCCCTCATCGAACGGATTATTACCGTTTCCGGTGAAGGTGTAAAAGAGCCACAGAACCTATTGGTGCGGATAGGCACCAAATTTAGTGACGTACTTGAGGTCGCCCATGGTTTTAACGGAAAGCCCAAGAAAGTGATCATGGGAGGGCCCATGACAGGCATGACCCAATTTGATCTATCTGTGCCTGTAGTCAAAGGCACATCAGGCATTCTAGTGTTTAACCGCCTTAAGACAGCAACCAAGCCCGAGGCCTGTATACGCTGCGGACGATGTGTAGATGCCTGTCCTGTTTTCTTGCTTCCTGTAAGCATTGTCCAGTGGGTTGATGGTGGTCAACTAGACGCCGCTGTCGAATGGGGATTGCTCAACTGCATTGAGTGTGGTAGTTGTTCCTATGTATGTCCAGCTAATCGCTTCCTAGTTCAATCCATTAAGTTGGGCAAAGAAGAAGTCCGGGCAGAACGTAGCAAGCAAAGTAGCTAAGTGGAGGGAAGATTTATGCAAGATAGTGTAATTGGAACTGATACACGGCTCGTGATCTCTACGGCCCCCCATGTGTCAGATGAGGAATCAGTCTCAGGCATAATGTACGGTGTCGTCATAGCTATGCTACCGGCCTTGGTTGCTTCTTTGTATTTCTTCCGCTTCCGAGCCCTGTGGCTAGTGATTGTGACGTCGGCAGCATGTGTGCTTACAGAGTATGTTTTTCAGACAGTACGGGGCAAACCCATCACCATCTATGACGGTAGTGCTCTAGTAACTGGTATGCTTTTGGCCTTCAACTTTCCCCCCACCTTACCGGCCTGGATGGCAGTGGTTGGCGGAGTTGTGGCTATGGCTTTAGGAAAACACGTTTTTGGTGGGTTGGGCAGTAACCCCTTTAACCCCGCCTTAGTGGGAAGGGCCTTTCTCGTGACCGCATTTCCCATAGCCATGACCTCGTGGACGAGTCCCATAGATGGTATAGCCACAGCTACACCATTGGCGCTCATGAAAATGGAAGGTATCGCCACGAACTATTGGCAACTATTTGTGGGCAGTGTAGGCGGTTGTCTGGGAGAAACCTCTGCCCTGGCCATATTGATCGGTGGCATATATCTTATTTACAAGAATTATATCGACTGGCGTATTCCTGCAGGCTATCTCGCCACAGTGGGTGTGCTAGCTGTGGCCTTTGGCCATGACCCCCTATTTCACTGGCTAGCAGGTGGGCTCATGCTGGGCGCTTTCTTTATGGCCACTGATATGGTCACAACTCCCATCACCCGCAAAGGTCGCTGGATGTTCGGTATCGGCGCTGGGGTAATCCTCATGGTGATTCGGCTCTGGGGCGCATACCCCGAAGGTGTTACCTTTTCAATCCTTTTGATGAACGGTTTCACACCCCTAATCGATCGGCTCACAAGGCCAAGATGCTATGGAGAGGTGAAAGCTAATGCATGAAACCCTTAAATTGATCATCGTACTTGGCCTGATCGCCACCATATCCGGCGGCGTCCTAGCCTATGTGCATCAGACCATGTCCCCAGCCATTGAAGAAAATAAGCGTATAGCTTTAGGGGAAGCAATTCTTGAGGTACTACCCGCAGCCTCAACTTATGAAGTACTATCACCTGGTCCAAACGGTGGCGAAACGCTACCTGTAGGCGGTGGCACCCAGATCACATCTGAACAACCCATCTATCAAGGCGTAGATGTCAATAGCGAACCTGCTGGCATAGCCTTTGTCGCGGAAGGCAATGGGTTTGGTGGTAGTATTCAAGTCATGGTAGGACTGGACCCGACTAGCCGCAAACTTGTTGGGATCAAAGTCCTTGATCACTTGGAGACACCAGGTCTAGGAGCGAGAATCACTGAGCCCATCTTCGAAGGGCAGTTTACAAATAAGTCCATAGATGATGCCTACGTTGCTAAAGAGGATGTGGATATCATCACCGGAGCCACCATCTCCTCTAGAGCAGTGGCCTCATCTATCAAGAATACACTAGTGCAGATTGAACCAATTCTGCGCGCCGGAGGTGTTTGGGAGTGACAAGCTTGCGTAAGGAATTTGTGAAAGGGCTATGGGATGAACACCCTACCTTCCGGCTACTCATTGGCATGTGCCCTACCCTCGCGGTAACCACGGCGGCTGCCAATGGTCTCGCCATGGGGTTAGCGACAGCCTTTGTCCTAATCTGTTCATCCACGATTATTTCTCTATTAAAGAACTTGATCCCGGCCAAAGTGCGGATCCCCTGTTATATCATTATTGCCGCTACCTTTGTAACGATTGCCGATCTGGTGCTTGCAGCCAGTTTACCGGAGCTACACAAGGTACTAGGATTGTTTATCCCCTTGATTGTGGTCAACTGCATCATCCTGGGCCGAGCAGAGGCATACGCATCGAGAATGCCGGTGCTGCACTCCTTCATCGACGCCCTCGGCATGGGCTTAGGCATCACCTGGGGACTGACTTTCCTAGGTGGCTTTAGAGAGCTCATGGGCATGGGTACCCTATTTGGTACGCAAATTCTACCAGCAACGAGTACACCTTGGGTGATTTTTCTCTTGCCACCAGGTGCTTTCTTTACACTAGGAATTGTGGTAGGAGCCATGAATCAAATCAACTACGCCCGGGAACGGCGTAGCGAAGCCCGAACCCAGGTTGAACCAGCTATCACTAGCCAGACTGTGCAGGGCTAAGAAAGGAAGATATGGGATATGGCTGATCTTGCATTAATATTTGTCGGGTCTGTATTAGTCAATAACTTCGTATTGGCCCGTTTCTTGGGCATTTGCCCTTTCCTTGGGGTCTCCAAAGAGATCGAAACAGCCCTAGGCATGGGGATGGCTACTACTTTCGTCTTGGTGCTTTCAGGGGCGGCCACTTGGCTTGTGCAGAACTATATCTTGGCTCCCTTTGGGCTACCCTTTCTGCAGAACGTGGCCTTTATCTTGATCATCGCCTCGTTGGTACAGCTTGTAGAGATGTTCCTGCAGAAAACTAGTCCTGGACTATACCGGGCTTTGGGGATATTCCTACCCTTGATCACCACTAACTGTGCCATTTTGGGCCTAGCCATATTGGTAGTTCAAAAAGACTATACACTGATTCAAACTATTGTATTCGCGTTAGGTGCCGGGGCCGGTTTTACACTGGCTTTGACCATGATGGCAGGCATTAGAGAACAGCTTCAATTCGCCGATGTTCCAAAGCCGTTGCAGGGTGCAGGTATTGCCTTAATCACTGCCGGATTGATGTCCATGGCCTTTATGGGATTCTCCGGTATGATCGCTATGTAGTCTAAGAAATAGGTGGGACTTGTAGGAGGGAAAGCCTTATGGCTAATACAGTCTTGGTGTCCCTAGTTAGTATGGGCACTATGGGAGCGCTGTTTGGGGCGGGCCTAGCATGGGCCTCCCGCAAATTCGCAGTAGAATCTGATGGCAGAATAGATGAAGTAGAGGAGTGTTTGCCTGGGGCTAACTGTGGTGGCTGTGGGTACCCCGGATGTCGCGGGTTTGCAGAAGCGATTGTCACTGCCGGAGCCCCCTGTGACGGATGCCCAGTATCAAGTAGTGCTGCGGCCTCCCGGATCGCAGAAATCATGGGAGTAACCATAGAAGAAAGTGACGAACGTTTGGTGGCCCTAGTTCACTGCGGTGGTGGCCATGAAGAAGCCAAGAACAGAGCAGATTATATTGGTATAGATGATTGTCGAGCTGCCGCTATTGTCGGCAGCGGTGCCAAAGGTTGTGAGTATGGTTGCCTGGGACTAGCAAGTTGTGTCAAAGCTTGCCCCTTCGATGCCATAGCTATGGGGCCAAACGGGCTACCTGTTGTTGATGGCGCCAAATGCACCGCCTGTGGCCGCTGTGTAGTTGCCTGTCCTAGAGCACTGATTTCGCTAGTGCCAAGCAGCAAACAGGTCCACGTGCTTTGCCGCTCCTTCGGGCGAGGCAGGGAAGTTAGAGACAATTGCACAGTGGGCTGTATCGGGTGCAAGGCCTGTGAGCGGGTCTGTGAGGACGACGCTATCCATGTTACAGACTTCCTCGCTGAAATCGACTACACGAAATGCACCAACTGTGGAGCATGTGCTGCTAAGTGCCCCACTAAAGCGATTATCATCGAGGGAGCACAGGTTAAGGTAGCCGACACCGTGGCAGCTACCTTAGAGGCAAGCAGTTAACTAGTACCTAAACACCTTTAATTATAAGCACTATGGCTGGTAGCCGCCCACATCAGTGGGCGGCTATTTGTTTATTAGCCTATATGCCAAAACATCAAACAGGATATTGCCGGGATATCGGGAAAATAATAGGTGAGTCATACGAGGCCTGGGAATTACCAGAACTTAAGGAGGAGATAGCATGGATGCTATTCAGGCAATTAAGACCCGAAGAAGTATACGGAAATTCCAGGATAAGCCTATCCCCCGAGACGTACTGGAGAACATTGTCGACTGTGGCCGACTAGCCGCTAGTGGCCGCAATGACCAACCCTGGGAATTTGTGGTGGTGACTGATCCCGCTATCAAGGACAAGATTGCTAACGCCACTGATTATGGCAAATTCATCGCCCAAGCAGCGGCGTGCATTGCTGTATTTTGCAAGGACACGACATATTATATAGAAGATGGATCCGCTGCAAGTCAAAATATCCTGGTAAGTGCCTGGGCCCAGGGTGTGGGTACTTGCTGGATAGCCGGAGACAAGAAGCACTATGCAGAAACTATTGGAGAGATTGTAAAAGCCCCAGAAGGCATCAAGCTAGTCTCATTGATTGCCTTGGGCTACCCAAACGAGCAGCCTACGAGAGAGAAGCGAGAATTGCAGGATGTGCTCCACTGGGATAGTTTCTAGGCGAAACCACGGAAGGTTTTTGGGTATAGAAACACCATGAGCTTTGACTGGGGCTTAGCGTAAGCAGAGGGGGAAGGGGTAGTGAACAACAGGAATATCGTCAAACTTGTAGTACTGGTGGCACTGACCTTGGGCTTGGTGGGCTGTACGGTCTCAGGTACTGTCCATATGGTTTTTGAGGCTAAAGACATGGTGAAGTTAACCATCCATGATCTAGAAGTCTATCGTCGATGGACCAGCTGGGGTCAGGGATATCCCTTCACTTACGACGTTGCCCTGCAAGTCTATGTAAAAAACAGCTATATCGGGACTATACCCGGTGACAGGGATACCATGACCGTTTCGGTCCGGACACCTAGGTATATTAACCGCTCCATATATTTTGCACCTAGTCGCTACCAATACCCGCCAGATATACGCATAGAAGTCTGGGATCATGGGGGTGGACCCCGTCACGGGGCACGCCATGTAGACACTTTGTTCATCCCTTACAAAGCTTGGCGAGAAGGGTATACCAGTGGTCAGCACGTTGACTTACACTACAGTGTAGATGTTGAGCGGCGCTAGCTACTATTCCCTTAGAGAACAGAACAGTCTTTCCATGTAGGCACACCACGGGAGCCGGGACACCATGGAGACATGGAGACGATATCAGACTTGAACTGCTTTAGAATCAGAAGCGGGGGGTGACCACCAGTGGTACCCCCCGCTTTATCATTGGAGTAGCGCTTCACTCCATGGCCTAAACTAGAGTATCCACGTCATGGAGCTATTCGATAACAACTATGCGGCCTTCCACCTCTGGGCTGATACTCCCCTGGGCGGCAACATGATCTGCCATGGCATCCCGTAGCATCGCACCAGTTTCCACTAGAATATTGGCGGAAGTGAAAGTGGTATATCCATCCCCACCGGCCGCAAGGAAATCATTAGTAGCAACTGTATAGGTCTTATCTGGATCTAAAGCTTGCCCACCGATTAGAACCTCCTGGACCCGGGCTCCCGCTTCTTGACTGGGATCAAAGGTCATCTCTAGTCCGGATACCTGCAGGAAGCCTCCGTTTTGCTCTGGATATAGTCTTACGCTATGTTCGAGGGCACCTAGGAGATCCCTTCCGAGAATCTCGACCTTAACCAGTGTATTATCAAAAGGCAAAACGGTATAGATGTCTCCAACTGTAATGGGACCAGCAGCGATGGATGCTCGAATCCCACCACCATTGTTGACCCCTATATCTGCCCCTACAGCCTCCCGCATTACATCGGCTACAAGGTTGCCTAGGTTAGTCTCCTTGACCCTTACATTGGCCCTTTCGCCATCTAGGATTACGCTAGCTGTCCCTACTTCCTGACCCATTTTCGCTTCAAGTTCCTTACCCCAACGAGCCACTGTCTCAACCACTTGGCCATTGTCTGCCACATCGGCACTGGCCGGCACTAACTTCCGGACAGCATTGGTAAGCTGCCCATCCTCAAGGGTGAGCTCAAGGTAACCAAGCTCCTTGGCATGCTCTCCCACTTGCACTATATAGGTATTGCCAATCACTACAGGCTCTTCCAAACGGGTGTGACTATGTCCCCCTACGATCACATCGATCCCAGGTACAGCTTCCGCCAAGACCTGATCGGCTTCAAAGCCCAGGTGGGTAAGGGCTATAACCACATCTGCCTGGGGCCTCACGTAACTAACTAGGCTCTTCGCCCGGGCAATTGGGTCTGCAATCACTAGGCCCTCCACATTCTTAGGATGGGTAACATAGGGTGTTTCGGTTGTGACTAGTCCTATGATTCCTACTGTGAGATCTCCGACTGGCTTGATCAAAGCGGAATAGGCAATGGGCTCACCTGTCCCCTCTTCCAGTACGTTTGCCGCAAGCACAGGGAATACGGCCTCCCCCTTGCGCTGGGCTAATGCAACTTGCCCGTAGTTAAAATCATGGTTACCCAATGTCATGGCATCATAGCCCATTAGGTTCATCACTTCAACTACTGATTTACCCTCAAACACATTGGCGACATTAGTGCCATGCCATGCATCTCCACCATCTAGTAGTAGGATGTTGTCAAGGCCATTCTCCCTCAACTCATCTACCAGGGTGGCAATCTTGACCATGCCTCCCGCGGGCGCCGCATCTGCTTCTGGCGAAGTGGACTCTAGCCGGGCGTGGGTATCATTGGTGTGTAATATCACTAATGTATCCGCAGCTTGCACCACGAAGCTCGATAAAGCCAGTAGCAATGTTACGACCAATAACAGTGAATACCGTTTAATCCTTGACCTATTCAATACATATCCCTCCCAGTTTATCGCTTGCTTCCCATATAGGATGTACGGTATTCGCTGGAGGGATTCCTGCTTAATGGCAAGGCCTACAAAACAAAACACCCTAGGGCTACCCAAGCCCCAGGGTGGCATTCTAGAAGATTCGTTCATCATGTTATATTTCATTGGGGTCACCGCTAACCCGGCGACGAATCCTGCTTAGTATTTTGGGTCTTTCTATCCGAGGCAAGATAATTCCATCGAGGACTTGGCTAATATCGGCGAAGGTACCCTCCATGCCTTGATCAGCAATGATCGGATATAGCTTCCCCCGTTCCTCATAGAAGCTACGCAAAGGCTCAATCTCTCCCTGATAAACCTCCATACGATGGCGAATTGTTTCAGGATTATCATCTTCCCGCCGAGTGATCGCACCGCCACAAGGGCACGTCTCCAATCGGTAAAAATCCACGTGGTATGTCCTATTACATCGCTCACAAACCCGTCTACCGGATAGCCTCTCGATCACCGATTCCAAGGGCAACTCCAGCAAAAACACCACATCAAGTTCTGGCGGATTGCTCTTTAAGAACTTGTCCAGATGCCGGGCCTGCCGCAGATTCCTTGGGTAACCATCCAGGATCACGCTCTCGTAGCGCTGCAACTGACCCTCAATGATCATGTTGACGATACTGTCGCTCACCATATCTCCCTTATTGAGAGTACCGCCAATGGAGCGACCGATCTCCGTTTGCTCCGCAACTTCCTGTCTGAGAATACTCCCCATAGATAGATGAACTGCACCATATTTGGTGCTAATCAATCTCGCTTGGGTTCCCTTACCGGAGCCGGGCGCCCCTAACATGACCATACGCATAAGTATCCACCTGCTCTCCTGTTTTCGGTCAGATTCGACCGGACCTGCAAATAGCAAATACATAATCACTTCGCCGATAAAGCGAATATTCCTTGTCCCAATTGGTTCCTGGCATACCACAGTCTACCCAACGGCAGTTGCTTAGTCGTACCTAATCACCGAAATCTACCTGTTTTGCACCATCAATCCCGTGAATCTGACAGATGGCGGCAAGCACATCTTGTGGCAACTCCGCGTCAGTTCCCAGCACCATCACTGCGGGGCCGCCGGGAGTTTTGCGCCCCACCTGCATAGTGGCGATGTTGATCCCAGCTTTGCCTAGAACCGTTCCCACCTGCCCAATAATACCAGGTTTGTCCTCATGGGGCGCCACCAGCATATGGCCGGTAGGCACGGCATCTACACGATACCCGTTTATTTCCACAATTCGCAAGAGATCCGGCTGAAAAACGCTACCTGCAACCCTAAGAATACCTTCGGAGGTTGTGGCCTGGATAGCTATCCTATTGTGGTAATCGTCACCATTACCTTTGTGCACTGTCTCGAGTTTGATGCCCCGGCGCCTAGCCAGGTAATCGGCATTGACCAGATTCACATGATCATCCACAATTTTGGCGAGCATACCTTTGATTATAGAGGTAGTAATAGGCCCAGTCTGAAAATCCACTAAAGCCCCACTATAAGTCACACGCAAGTGATCGATACCGCCACCTACCTGGGCTATGAATGCCCCAAGCTTCTCACCTAACGCTATAAAAGGTATTAGCTTCTCCATGATGTCTGGCGCAATGCCCACCATGTTTACAGCATTGCTGGGTAAACCACCATCAAGTAAGCATGCGATGGCTTCTGCTACATCCATCGCCACATGGAGCTGAGCTTCCTCCGTAGACGCGCCCAGGTGGGGAGTGAGCACTACATTTGGGCAATCTACCAGGGGGCTAGCAACTAATGGCTCTTCTTCAAATACATCTAAAGCCGCCCCACCTACGTGGCCAGTTTTCAACGCCTCTGCCAACGCGGCTTCACAAACGATGCCTCCCCTAGCTACATTAATAATCCGTACCCCCTGCTTCATGGAAGCAAGGGCACTGGCATCTAATAGATGGCGGGTATCATCTGTCAAGGGCATGTGAATCGTGATGAAATCCGACCGCTCCAGTAATTCCCCAAGAGAAACTAGTTCGACACCCATATGTCTTGCTTGTTCGGTAGATATATAGGGATCATAGCCTATACAGGTCATATCGAAGCCTTGCGCTCTGCGGGCCACAGCAGAACCAATGCGCCCTAAGCCTAGAATACCTAAGGTCTTTTGCCTAAGCTCCACCCCGACAAGATCTTTGCGCTCCCATCGACCATTCTTCAAACTAGCATCCCCTCGGGGTATGTTGCGGGCTAGAGCCAGCATCAGCGCTAGGGAATGCTCCGCGGCGGCAATGGTATTACCATCTGGAGCATTAACTACTACTATGCCCCGTCGGGTGGCCGCGTCCAAATCTATGTTATCCACCCCTACTCCGGCCCGCCCAATTACCTTTAGGGAATGGGCGGCTTCAATTACAGAAGCAGTCACCTTAGTGGCGCTGCGAACAATCAAGGCATCATATGTCCCTATACGGGATATCAGCTCCGCCTCCGTCCACCTCTCCAATACCATATCCACCTGCCAACCTGGGCGATGTAATGCCTTAACACCGGCCTCTTGTACACCATCTAGAACCAGAATCTTCACCCGATGACCCTCCCCATCTATCAAACAACGTGAATGCCTCTTGGAGCCCAGCGAGGGTTATCCACACGATATCTATCTGTGCCGCTTTGCATAATCAAAATAGCGCCTGCTCAGCGGCCTTTACCCCACTACCCAATTCGATAGCCATACCCGCCTTATATAATGCCATCTCCAAAGCAGCTATCACCATAATCACATCTAACTCACTGCAGTAACCCATATGTCCAATACGGAGGATCTTACCCTTAAGCTCACCTTGACCGCCGGCAATGGTGACATTCATGTCCTGCGAAAGCATCTTCAATAAATCACCTGCGTTAATAACCTTGTCGGGAACTATGGCGGTAACTGTATGGGAAGCTATGGCATCGTCAGCCAAAAGCCCAAAACCAAGGGCCTTTGCCCCTGCCCGGGTGGCTAGAGCCATACGGGCATGGCGGGCAAACACATTAGCTAGACCTTCCCGTAAGATCATATCCAATGACGCATTCAACCCGTAAAACAAGGAAACAGCTGGCGTCCAAGGTGTATTCTTAGTAGCGAAGCTTTTCCGGGCCTCTAACAAACTAAGATAAAACCGTGGGCTCCCATTGGTCTCCACGATAGGCCACGCTTTAGGGCTTACACTAACTATTGCCAAGCCGGGGGGCAGCATTAAAGCCTTTTGGGAGCCAGTAACCATAATATCTACATGCCAATCATCGGTGCGAATATCCATGGCTCCCATACTACTTACTGCATCAACTAGTAGCAGTGCATCAGTGCGAGCCACATATTCGCCCAAAGCCGCAATATCATTGGTTACACCAGTAGATGTCTCGTTATGTGTAGCCAATACTATCTTAAAGGGGCCTCTTGCCTGCCAAATCTCATCAACCTGTTCCATGTCCAAGGCTGTTCCCGCAGGAGACTCTAGCCTAGTCAACTCCGCCCCATAAGTTGCGGCGAGCCTAGCGAATCGCTCACCGAAATTACCCGTG
This sequence comes from Bacillota bacterium, assembly GCA_012798955.1. GTDB lineage: Bacteria > Bacillota > Limnochordia > DTU087 > DTU087 > JAAZMF01. The sequence continues at coordinate 10,746 of JAAZMF010000015.1, forward strand.
ACTAAGGCGAGGACTTTATCCCCCGGTGTGACGGTATTTGCTATGGCGGTCTCAAGACCACCAGTTCCTGATGTAGTAAGCACAAAAAGATCGTTGTCCGTCTGAAAGACTGCCTTCGCCTTCTCCACAATCTCGCCATGGAGTTTGGCAAAACCATCTCCCCGGTGACCCACCATGGGTTGCCCCATAGCAGCTACCACCTCCGGTGGTACCGGTGTGGGGCCTGGTATGTAAAGATAGTGTTTGTTTAGCACATTTATCCTCCTCTTCGATTCTACTCAATTAAAAAAGGCCAAGCTAACCATGCTTGACCTGGTCAAAAGACATAAAACAGAAGATATGCGTCATATCCCCCTGTCCTTTTGCCTGAGAGATTCTCCCCTTTTGGGATTTGCTCCTTCGGCGCCTGAATTCCAGGTCTCTCCAGAGGTCTGTCCGGCTACAGTTCCTGTGACCACAACGGACACACCTGAGAGTTTGAGGCACTAGCCCTTGCCCCTTCGGTAGGAGAATATCCTTTTCCTATAGCTTTCATCCAGCCTTACAATATGCACTTATATCCTTTATTATAGGAATCCACCCTAGAGCTGTCAAGGGTGCTAGGTGCCTAGAACACGACAAATATAAAGACCTCAGCCTAGTTGCTGCCCTGTCCGAGCCGCCCCGCACCCATCCGATCAATTCCTCGAGCGAAATTAAAAGTCTCAGGAAACTAGTCGAGACTTCGCCTGCTGCCTGAAATACACAGCCGTAGCTGCAAATAACACAAGGAGCAGACTACCACGCTGCCCGGCATATACAATGGGCAAGATGTCTTGAGATTGCACCAGGACATCATAAAGAGCTCCAACTCCCCAGAAAAACGGATAGATGACTAGAGCGCTATTGGTCATCCGATAGATACTCCCGTACATGATGCCTACTAGGAATAGCTTGAGGAATTCCGTTTGAAACCCCATATGATGCAACGAATAAAAAGCAGCTGTAAACAGAATGGCAGGTAAGATGCCAAAGGACTGTTCTAGTAGTGTCCGTTGAAAACCATAGAAGTACACAACTTCGAAAATGCCAGCTACCATGACATAAAGCGCATAGCCCCAGTCCTGCCCAAAAAAGGCAGGCCTGAAAGGCGACCGACTAAGCCCCAAAACAGCCAGAAGTAACACAGCGAGCAGCAAATTCGTTGCTAAACATCGCCCCCAGTTCTTCCCATGAAGACCTAGCACGGCCCTATCAATACCGCGATGCCCCATGTACCATAAGGGGTAAAAGATGCCCACAAGACCCAACATGCCTACATCTCGTATCAGTACGCTGATTACAGGGCTAATCTCCGCGAATCTGCGCATCAGGGCAGAAAGAGCAAGAATCATACACCCTGATCCCAGTGCCGCAAAAGTGTCTCTAGAAGGGCGCCAAGCAACCCAGGAACGTGCCCCGCTTACCATGGTTTCCATCCCTTACTCTCCTCTCTTCCTGCCTTACCCCACTGGTTGAGGTCCCGTTGAGGTCCCGGCAGATCGAAGCCAAGACCTTAACGAGATACCGAAAGCATCCACCGCTTGTTGGAAGGCATATTCTCCCCTACCAGAAGACCCCCCGTATACAAGCTACTAGAGGCATTTATCAGCCTTGTGCTGGTCTAGAAGATTACGTATCTGCCGCGCCAGCATTTCGGGTTGATCCGCCTGAAATAGATTGCGCCCCACTGCAACCCCCACTGCTCCGGCCTGCAAGGCACCTTTTATGGAATCAAGAATATCCTCCGCAGTTCCCATCTTGGGCCCACCGGCAATGACCACTGGAATGCGTACTGCCCTTACTACCTGGGCGAAGCTTTCAGGGCTACCAGTATAGTTGACCTTGACAATGTCTGCCCCCAATTCCTCTGCCACCCGGGCTCCATGGGCTATTTTGGTCGGCTCATACTCACTTGCCTTCGTTCCATCTCTCACATACATCATGGCCAAAAGCGGTATACCCCAGGCATCACATGCCTCGGCCACACGGCCCAAATCTGTCAACATGCTAGCCTCGTTGGCGCTACCTAGATTGACATGAACTGATATCGCTGTAGCCCCCAGCCTAACCCCGTGTTCCGGTGTACTAACTAGCTCTTTGGTATTAGGATCCGGGGCTAGATCCGTGGATGCAGACAGATGCACTATCAATTCACAATCTTCTTCCCCCAACTCATCTAGATACCTAGCCTGACCTTTGTGGACCAAAATAGCATCCGCACCTCCGGCTATGACTTGTTTCACTGTTGTTAGAATATCCTGCAATCCAGGCACTGGGCCCAAGGATACACCATGGTCCATTGGTACAATCAACACCCTACCAGAATGCTTAAATAGTCTCTTTAGCCGCAGCTGTTTCCCTGTCAAGGTATTCTCTCCTATCTCTCGACGATGGTCTCCTCTACCTTCAATCCCACATGCCGTCCAGGTCTATCCAGGTATGCTAGCAGCTCCTCACCAGGGCGAACCAACGTGGCGTTCCTCGGCTCTCCCCCTACCCCCATGACCCGAATATGCCAATCATCCTGTACGACCACATTCAACGATTGATTACCAGCCGTCCCTTGGATAAGTAGCAAGGGACGCATCTCTATCTTTACCCGGCCAACCACTACTTCCCGGACTGCACCCTCGGTGTTCACGGCCATCATCTTGCTACCCACCGCAAGATCTGTGATATACTCCACCTTCTCATCAGACATCCAGACATATGAATGCACTGAGCCAGCATTCACCCGAAACGGCCTAAGGTTCATATACGGTAGGAAGTGGGTTTCAGAACACACCAGTATGCCCCCGGCAGAAGTTGAACCCACCAGCATCCCTTCATCTTGGCCTAAGAGGTTGGTGGTATCAATACAACCCCTAAAGCCCATACCAATATGACGTACTTCCTCTACTACCATTGGCAGAAGCTGTATCTTTCGGGTTTTGGCCTCCATGATGTATCTGCTGACCTGTAATATCTCTGACACATCATTGGTGGATAGTAGCACTCCATCGCTTCCTCGCTCCATTACACCAAAAGCAACCTGGGTCTTTTCCAATGTCGTCTCCCGCTTTAAAAGTACAGTTTCACTGTCTTGGAGACGGGCTATGATTAGCTCTAGAGGTATATTGGTTGGAAGATCAAACTCCACCACTGCGTAATCACACGCCACCGCCATTTGCCAAGCCTTTTCGAGAGCTTCCCGATTATTGATAGAGAGAAAAACACACGTAGGATGCCCTAGTGACTTGGCTTTAGCTAACAGCTCGAGCTCTGTTGACATGATAATGTCTTCAGGGTCGAGGCCCTCTAGATCGGTTTCATCTTCAACTTCTATTACCAGTTGTGTGCGTAAAGGCAGATGCACTGCTTGGCTCTGCTCCCGATTGAGCACTACCGTCTCCAAAGCTGAGCTGGTCAAGGCCCCCCAAAAGCCATGATTTTCCGCGCTTACCCCTCTACCATCTAGCCAAACATGCCGGTCTTTCTGTTTGCCGGTAAGTCCTTGCATTTCACTCACCTCACAAATTCTGCTCCCCTTATAGGCTCAAACTGTTCTCATATGCCCGGGTTATCAGTTCTTTGGTGGTATAAACATAACGGGGTTTGCCAATATTACCGGTAGTCAAGAGAGCCTTAGGCTCATAGAAGACCCCCTTCGGCACCATATCTATCTTGATGGGCACCTGATATTGCTCCTCTAAATCTAGCACTGTCGCCTGGGGATCTTTATGCTCAAGACTCCAATTCTCAGCGACAAAATGCAATCCGCCATTTTCCAGTAGACCCACCGCCCATAACCCTTTGCCTAGTATGCCGTCGATCATGGCCTCCAGATCCCAGAGGTCGAAGATTTGACCGGCCGCCTCCAAACAATCCTCTTGTCTTCCCCGTACCTCTAAACGATACTGAGCACCACACGGGCACGACTCCCGTAGTAACCTCACTCGATCTCCGGTCCAATAGCGCAGAAGGGGTGTCGCTCGGCGCCTGAGAGTAGATACCACTAGGTAACCGATGTCACCTAGTTGAACTGATGTTTCCCCATCAGGATCCAATAGTTCAACAACGAAATCATCCAAGCGTGGGTGAAGCCTTCCATGGGCACAATCCAGAGCCACTGCGCCAAGCTCAGTCATCCCGTAATTATCAAAGATAGGCACGTGCCATAGCTGCTCTATAAATTTGCGTCGCCCGGGGGTGAGAGGCTCCCCCGCTGTACATATTGCCCTTAGATGGGGAAAATCCCGGCCCGGGGACAACCCCATTAGCTCAGCAGTTGCCGCAAGCAAAATAGCCTGTAAGGGTAGGGCGGCTAGGACAGTGACTTCAAGATAACGCAGCATATTCACCACCCGGGGGAAAGGGCTTATGGCCGAGCGGGAACTAACAGGTATGACACAAGCCCCTTGCCTCCGGGCAGCTAGATGAAAAGTATGGGCTACCTGGGAAATAGCATATGGGTATCGGATGAGCACCCTATCATCTGGGGTCAGATTCACTCCACAAGCCTCTATCTCACTGGCCGTATCCAACAGATCCTGCTCTGTAAGCCAGATGGACACTGGCTTACCTGTAGTTCCAAAAGATTCATGATATACTGCCACTTGGTTTTGCGGAACTGCCAAAAAGCCATACGGGGAGTGCTGTCTCAGATCATCCTTCTTGGTTAAGGGAAGCTTTTTCAACTCAGTCAGTGAACGCAAAGAGCTAGATGGAATCCGTGTCGAATAGAAACTGGAGGCTAGGCACCTGGCGAGCATCTCGTTTACGGCGATCAAGTTACCGCCAATCATCATTTATGCCGCCCCCCTGGCCGTGGTACACCTCATCAACTCCTGGATATTTCTGCCCAGTACAGCGTCGAGCTCATCTGCGGTAAGATCCAGTAGCAGGATCTTATCTAGCTCAACCTTGGGATGGGAAAGGGGGAATTCCGAGCCAAAGATAATCTTGCTAGCGCCGGCTTGGCTTGTAGCCAGTTGTATATGGAGAAAACTACCAGTGGATGTTTCTAAGAAGAAATTATCCAACTCAATTGCCGCCCGGAGGCCATCCTGATCCGCTGGGCCAAATCCCATATGACCCAATATGAAATTGGTTCCAGGGAATTTGCGAGCCAGTGATACGTAGCGCTCTGTTGAAGCCCCAGGGTTATATAGAACATGGCTATAGACCGGAAACCCGTGTTCACCGCAGATTTCTACCAATTCTGCTACAGCCTTACTGGCAAAGGAAAACTGATGGCTCAAAGGCGACAGCTTCAGACCTCTAAAACCAATGGTAAACCCATGGATCAACTCTTCAGCTGCACCACTTGCATGGGGGTCGAGACCATAGAAACCAAAGAGACTGCCGTTTCCAGCCTCCATTGCCTTGTGCAGGTATGCATTATCCGGAGATACAGAGCTAGGTTGTGCCCTCCCGATAATATAGTCAGTCATACGCCGCACATCCAAAGTCCCACCAGGCACGGCGACCCCGGCCTCAATGCCAGCTGCCTTCAATTGCCGGAGATATTTGTCAAAATTACCCACATCGGAGTCGGAGATATGGGCATGACCATCGATAATCATTTCAGTGCCTCCTATTCCTTGACAACACGCATTGTCTTGCCCTTAGGACGAGAGATTTTTTCCATCAATTCAAACTCACAAGGTATGCCCACTGAGAACTCCAACTGACTTGCTAACCTCTCCGCGAGTTCTGGACTTTTTGCTACCCCAGGGCCCACTTCCGTTCGAACCCGGAGCACCTTAGCCCCCTGGGGCACTACAAATTCGTACCAATTGCCTACCTCAGGCATCCGCATGAGAAAGTCTTCCAGGTAGAAGGGAGAGAACTCTATGCCACCAATCTCCAGTTGCTCAACCCGCCGCCCCCGCAAGAACAATCTAGGCAGAGCAACTCCGCAAGTACATACATCTTGATCAATATAGCCGAGATCTTGGGTGCGATAGCGGATCAAAGGGGTATCCCAGCGGAGCAGACATGTGACGACAATCTCACCGACTTCACCAGGTTCCAACACTCTGCCGGTGTCTGGATCAATAATCTCCACCAAGACATGGGACATGGGGATATGATAACCTCGATGGTGATCACACTCGACACCTATACCGCCACCTTCCAAGGAACCATAGTAAAAGTTGGCCTTTGTGCCCCACAGTTTTTCTACACGATCTCGAAACGCAAAGGAACATCCCTCCCCAGTAAGCCACATACGCCTTAGAGGAAGGGTGGTAAGATCAAAGCCAATGGCGTCGGCGGCCTCCGCCAAGAGCATAGAATATGAAGGGGTTGTAATGACTATCGAAGGCTCAAGATCCTGCATCACCCGCACCGTTTTCTCCGGTGTGGAGTAAGCCCCAGCCTTGCCGGCTGGAATCACAGTCGCACGGCAACCCGACATGAAAACCTTATGGAAGGCTAGTCCCGAAGAACTCATTTCATAAGGTAGAGCATTGAGACAGATATCCCCCGTCCTTACATCCACTAGATGAGGCAAAGCCGGAGTCAACTCATTGAGGTAGAAATCTTGCCATGTCCAAGGCACGTAGATTTCCTTACCACCGGTAGTACCGGTAGCCACATGCACCAAAGCAATATCTTCCTTGTAGCACGCCAGGATAGCCCAAGGATCTTCTCGTAACTCCTCCTTTGTAGTAAAAGGTAATTGGGCGGCATCATCCAAGTTGCGAATATCCTCTGGGGTAATGCCTGCAGCCATGAACTTCCCTCTATAGAACTCTGACCTTCTGTAGGCCCGAGTGACTACCAATGACAATGCTTCTAGCTGAAATGCTCTTAGTTTCTCTAGGGGCATACTTTCCACAGTGCCATCGGGTTCAAAGTATTTGCTTAAAAGCGGTGGCTTTTCCATTCTCCTTAGCCCATCAAAGAGACTAGACATTACTCTCACCGTCCTAATAAAATGCGTCTTATGTGCACTCGATTATCGTGTCTTTAAGGCTTCGATCTCACCAGTCATGACAGCTGCCTCAGCCTCTTGCCCTAGCCGCTTATACGCTGACTGTAGATCGCGAAGTAGTTTAGCAAATTCAACTGGGGATAGAACCTCCGCCTTTTTCTTATTTGATCTAGATGCTTCATACCAGCGCTTCACAAACTCAAAATCCTCCACGGCTGTACTTGTAAGGTGGAATAGGTTTTCCGGCAGATTGTAACAAAGATAGCCCCTTAAGAGCCTGATTTGAGGATCCTTGGGTCGTCGTCGCAAGGCGCTGTTGATCAGCATGAGCCCCATGACCGCATCGCCAAACATGGTTGAAGAGTTCCGAGAGTAGCGGGCAGTTAAGGCAACAGCGCTACCATAGTAAGCTTCGACCAGCGAATTGCGGGGAGCTAGCTCATGGGCTTTCTGGAGATATTCTCGAGCCTTATGGGCAGCTGCCCTGTCTTCTGCCAAAGCTTGGTTGTGAAAACGCTTGCCCCAATGGATCAACTCTGTGAGGTCCTCAACCTCAGGTGTAGCTAGAAGTTCTTTGGGAAATGCTTGATCTAGCTTGGTGGTTACTACCGCGGCATAGGGTGATTGGGGATCTAAAGCTAGAAGCCGTTCCCATACATTCCGGGCATCGGCCACCATATCGAGGCGTAGATAGCATTCACCTAACCTGTAAAGGATCTCCCGATATTCCTCGGCGGTAATGTTATCCTCACCTGAACCATACTGAGATGCCAAATACTCGAAATCGGTGATGGCTGTAGCAGTACGATAGAAAAACGCCTCTGGCAACCGAAAGCTATGGTTGGCTCTTACCCATCGCAATTCAATACTAGATGGGTATTTTTGGACAGCTCTTTCTATGATTTCAATACCTTGAATGGCCTGGGAGAACATGGTACCGCCATCATCAGCATAGCGACCCATAAGTGAGAGACTGCTTCCATACAAAGCTTCAATCACGGCATCCTCTGGCCATAGAGCATGGGCCTCTGTGAGTAGTCCGTGGGCTTTTTTCGCCACGGCTCTATCACCGAGCTCACCTAAGTGCAGTAGATCCCTGGCTTCCACCCTTAGAACTTCTCTTCTGATAATGTCCTCTGGTTCACTCTCATCCCCTGGAACTTCGATTCCTTCTGCCCGCAGGTATCTCCGATAGGTCTCATCTGGCCCCAACAAGGCCAGCTCTTGCCATACAGCCATAGCTTCCTGCTTACTCCCAATGTTCATATAGGCCTTGCCAAGATCATAGAGTAGTTGCCAGTAAAAGCGCTCAGCAAACACATTTGTGTCTTTGTTGTATTGGTCTATTAGGAAAAGAAAATCATCTATGGCAACCTGACTCCGATGGAAATACAGTTCGGGTAGTCGGTAATTTACATAGGCCCTCACTGTCCGAATAGCTATCTGATCAGGATGGGCTTTTACCACCTGATCTAAGATCCTAAGACCCTCCAGTACCTTGGCAAATCTCTCTTGGGGATCTACGCTATCCCGACCCAACAGTGCTAGGGCGCTGCCATAGTACGCCCTGGATTCCGGATTTTCCGGGCTAAGCTCCATGGCCCTTTCCAGCCAATACACCGCTTCTTTTGTGGCAGATTTTTCTCCTCGGACCGAGAGGTTATGGAACTCTATACCTCTCGTCAAAGCCTCTTCAAAAGATTGGCCCTCAGATAAAGCTCGATCATTGGTCAAACTATCCCCTCCTACGCAACAGATAGTAAATGGGGCCATCCGAAAATCATCCTGGAGCAATCACAATGTATGTCGCCTTCAAATAACAGGGAATGCTCCTGGTGTCCCAAACTAGACCTAGTCGCAGTTTTTGGGAATCCATACCTGGATCTACAGCAATAACACCTTGAGTCTTATGACCGCCAAGAAGGTAGGCAATATAATGGAGTGCATGCACTGCCCCAGAGAGGAGGATTGATCGATGCGCAATAACATTCAGCAGATGTCACAGGAGTTTGCTACAAGAATGCGAAATATGGGAGACAGACCTAATCCCCAGGCCATTGGAGCCGCAGTCCAGGAATTCGTCTCCAGCTGTATGGAAGCGGCCTCCCAGGAGCGGCCAAGTGGGCGACGCAGGAGAGAGCGGGACAGAGATAATAGATAGAATCTCGGCAAAGGCAAACCTATGGTGACAGTAACTACTCCTTAACCAACTAAAGGGCCGTACCCAGTGACAACTAGGCACGGCCCCTTTTACACAAGAATAAACGCTTGGAATCAGTCAAGCAACAATCTAATACCAACTAGGCTCGCCGCATCTACCCCAAAGGTCACCTGGGTATCTTGCACTTCTGGTTTGGGCAGCTTCGTTAAAGCCTGTTCATTTAGATCAAC
>JAAZMF010000122.1 GCA_012798955.1 Bacillota bacterium
CCTGGAGAACATCCATGGCGGTTTTACCGTCTAGTCCCTTTTGGGGCTTAGTGTTTAGGCGAGAGCAAACTTGTGCCAAATATTCATTCGCTTCCTCAAGTGAATCGAATGTGTTTTTGTGGGCAAAAGCCTTGCGACGGACGTACTCCACACTCCTTTCGCCCCTAATCTTCATGTTTGGAGGTTAGGGGTTTTTGCGTTCCATTCGATGGTAAGCGTCGGGCACTCCCCACCTTTCATGTGGCTCCTACGAGCTGTGGCTATCTATGATCGAGTGACCAGCATGAGACCTCGATAGCACTAAGTGGATTAGGGGGGAAGGCCCCAGCATCCTAACACCCGAAAAAGGGCATAGTGGCCTTTGGCGAAGCCATACTAGAGCACCTCGAAAAATCTACGAGGCCCCTACAGGCCAGACACCTTGGGAAAGTAGGGGTATTCGGGTTTGGGACCTTAGCAATGAAGTGTGGCTAGGTCCGGAATGCAAAAGGATGCAAAGTCAGATACTTCCGACGGGCAATAGGTTTTCTACCAAAAAACTTCTGCGCCGCCCTTTTATATCGGCAAGTCTGCCGGTATATGTTTAATATAGCAGACCACACCAAGAGGCTAGTCTCTTCATCACTATGGAATATTTGAACTCCTTGCTATCTGGCCATAGTTGTCCCCCTCCGAGTCTTGATCTAACCATACTTTGCTCGGAGCCCTCTGACAACTATCCTAACAGATAGGGACTCCGCGGTTTCGATAGGCCGCTCTCACGTACATTTCGGTAATTTCCCCTGATAAGCAGTCGTAGCAAAAGGAACTATGAACCTGTGCGCAGGCAAAACCAGCTATCTTGTGGTTCACAGTGGCTATAGCCACAACTTCCTGGCCAGTTGCGAGGGCCTCCAAGACATGTTTGTGGCTGACTGTAACACCGTTGAACTCATGGTTCATGGCGGCAAGTTCATCTGCATCATGCTTCTCTGCCATCCTCACCTTCACATCAAAGGGGTCATCTGATGCGTCTTCAGTAAATGTCCTTTGCATGGTCATCATCTCCCTTCGGTGCGGTACGTTAAGGGCCTCATCTCATTACCCGGCTCCTCACTGGCGGGGTCCAGCGGTTAGCCGAGGAAGCATGCAACGAAGCATGGGATGCGACCCAGCTTCTGGTCATGTGTCCTATTTCATCTATTGTATCACGGGGCGGCAGGTAGAGGACCGGGTATCTCGAGGATGGTACGGGTCAAGTTAGTAAGCAAGACCTCGTTAACATATTTGTCGTTGATTGGTTCCGTTAGCATGGTGGCATAAGTTGGATTTGGTTTATCAATACCCACCAAACTAAGCGGATACTTTTCGTGTCTAGACACCCGGATAACCCTGCTGGTCTAGTATGGGGTAGTGAGCTACTGAGTGCGCACTGTCGGTCGGGTCATATCTAAAAGCCCAAGGACGATATGGGCTAGCCCGAATCCCATTACACCAGCGCCAAACTCACCCGGCCGCAAGAACCAACCGAGCAAAGTGACCACAACACCGATGATAGTGATTGTCCAGCTAGTGCCCGTGGCTTTCGTCTCTGACATGTTTGCAACACCTCCTAGGATTAGCATTTCCAGACACAGAAAAATCATGGCCTGAAACAACAATTGGTATTCCTGAAAAACGAGACTGGATGATAATAGGCGGGATCAGTCTATTGATCCCGCCATCTGGAGGTATCAGCCGTTGCGTACTGTTGGTCGGACCATATCCAACAACCCTAGCACCAGATGGGCAAGGCCAAAACCCATTATCCCAGAGGACGCTTTCCTACTTCGAGGACGAAGGACCCAGCCCAGGGTTGTAACAACAGCGCCGAGGCCGGTTACGACCCAACTGGTAGTAGTAGAGTGTTTGTTCCGAGCCACGAGAATCCACCTCCGCAGCTAGTATCCCCACAATGACAGAAAGTCATGGAGATGTTATCGCCA
>JAAZMF010000123.1 GCA_012798955.1 Bacillota bacterium
GAGCGAAGCCAGTGGGATATGGCTGCTAGAGTCTCATTGGCAGGTGCTGCCATCATCTGGCATTGGGGGATGGATTGGAGAAAGGTCCTGCCATAGGCCTTGGTAAGTGTACGATTATCACAGACAACAACTACACCTTGATCAGTTGAGCGACGGATCAACCGACCAAATCCCTGCTTAAAGCGGATAACTGCTTGTGGTAGCATGTAGCTTGCAAAGGGATTTTCCCCTAGCTCCTCTAGACGCCTGATGCGAGCAGCTACCACAGGTTCCGTGGGGACCTGAAAAGGAAGTTTGGCTAAAATAACACAGGAAAGAGGTTCTCCCGGAACATCAACTCCCTCCCAAAAGCTACTGGTACCAAATAGCACTGAGTGGGTGTCCTTCCGGAACTCATCTAGGAGTAAACCCCGGGGAGCAGTACCTTGGCAGAGTGCATTAATCCCGGCATCTCGAAGGGGTCCGCGGCAAAATGCGTATACCTCCCGCAACTGCCGATACGAAGTAAATAGCACAAAGGCCCGTCCCAAAGAAGCCAATACAACGTCTAGGATGTACTGGGCGAGGCCCGTGCCATACCTACCCTTTTGGGGAGCCTCCATATCAGTGGGAATGCAGAGTAATACCTGCTCCCGATAGAAAAAGGGTGAACTGACGATTCTCTCTAAGGCAACTTCAGTCAAACAGTGCTCCTCACTCATATCACCTGGAAGATCTAGACCTAATCGCTTGCACAGGTGATCAAAGCGGCTATCTATGGCTAGAGTAGCTGAAGTGAATACAGCTCCATGCAAATGCTGATACACTCCATGCCTAAGATGCTCCGCCACCTCAATGGGTGCCGCCGCTAAACTAGGCTCTCCTTGCCTGTGACTAAGCTCTGCCCAGTAAACATGATCCACATCCGCCTGGGAGGTAAGAAATATGGTATTTGCCTGGATCTCGTTTAAGCGATTATTGACGGCACCTAGCTCCGCCCGGGTAGTATCCCAGATTTCCCCTTTTAGATACTCCAAATCTTCTTTAAAGATCGCTGCAGCATCAACAAGCTCCCGCCAGGTATCCAAAAACATCTTCAGTTCCTCAGCCATAACATGGGACAACATGGGCCCGTCTGGAGCTGGGGCTAAAGCTAGTACCCGCTCCCCGGAGGTGGCCTTGCCTTGGACTATTGTAGCCAGTCTTCCAAAAAACCTCTGGCCAGCTGCCTCCGCCCGATGTAGCGTGGGTATGATGTCTTCATCCAACCGCCTGCAGAGTGTCTCCGGTGAAACCCTATCACTCTTGCGAGCTGAAGCATCCTCCGATTCTAAGAGGAATCGCACATGGGGTAAAAGTCCCCTCTCCCCACCTTGCTTAGTGCGGAAGAGCCGCCCCAAGAGACGATTTACACCCAGTCGGCTGATACTACATCCGAAATAGTCGGTTGCCACCATCTCCACGTGGTGGGCTTCATCCCAGATTACATGGCGGTACGGAGGTAGTACTGACCATTTGCTATCAAAGCCTAGAACTTGGCGAAGGGATAGATCAGCAAAGAGCAGGTGGTGGTTGACAACGATAATATCCGCAGCAGAGGCCTGCCGCCTTTCTCGGAAATAAAAACATCGTTCAAAATACGAGCAGTCACTACGTAGGCACGCGTCACTTTCGGCGCACACCTCTTGCCAAAGCTCATCACTGACAGCAAAATCTAGCTCACTTCGGGAACCCCCCGAGGAACGTGCCACCCAATCTAGTAGGAACCCAAGCTCATGAATGCCTGTTTCCCAAAGCGTAGCTTGATGGCGATTATTCACTGTATATAGGCGGTTTAGGCAAAGATAGTTACTCCAACCCTTGATCAGCGCGGCCCGAAAAGCAACATCGAGAACACCGTGGAGAAAGGGAATGTCCTTGTTAATCAATTGCTCTTGCAAGGTGATGGTATTCGTGGATATTACCACCTTCTCCCCTCGGGATACAGCCCAGAAAATCGCCGGGATCAAATAGGCCAAGGACTTGCCCGTACCAGTCCCCGCCTCTATAATACCCACCCGCCCCTCCCAGAAGGATTTGGCCACTACACGGGCCATTTCTATTTGGCCGGGGCGGTACTCATATTCATCCAAATGCCCAGCAATGACCCCATGGGGCCCTAAGGCATGGTCTATTCTGTTATAGACTTCCTGAATGTCATGGGGATCACCACAGCCACCCAAATCGTCGGGAAGACTTGAGTCACTAGATTTACCAAAAACGCGAATGCCCATAGATAAAGCTCCTGTCCCTGTGCTTTCTCTACGTTATTCGCTTCTGGCCATGGATAACCTTTCTAATCATCTACGGGTCAGGGCGGCCCCATCGATCAAGGGCTTTAAGTGGCGGAAACTCCTCAATAACCTTTGACAATGATACCCTCTCCGCTACTATGTGGATGGCCAAAATAGCTACAAGTAGTAGAAGGCGGATTCGAAAATGAAAAGCATATAAGGCAGTCAGACCAAGGACTGCTCCCAGCCCATTTGCACCAGTATCCCCCATCATGGCTTGTCCCTTTAGATCGTAGGGAAGAAATCCGATGAGCCCTCCGACAAAGGGCAATACCAATAACGACATGGGATTCCCCCACCCGATAACGGCAAAAGCGCCCAAGAGAAAGCTCTTGCCGGCACGACCAGGACGTAAGTCCAGAAGATTAAGCAAATTGGCGCTACCGGCAATCAGAAGCCCATCCACCACCAACATTGATAACCTAACAGCAAGGGGCGATGGACCTACCCACCCTCTACCCATGGCCAATACGAGGCCAAAAGCCACCCCCAAAAGAGCCTTAAGGGCTCCAGTGGTTAGTCGGCCGGTGAATAGCTCCCTGAGGTGTCCAACCAAGCCAGATTGTTCCCGGGAACCTAAAATATCATCAACTAATCCCATAAAGCCAAACCCGAGACCCGCTAGACCTATGAGTAGGCCAGGATTGGCCATGAAGCGATAATCCTGGGATAAGCTAGAAAAACTGCTGATCAATACCCAAAGGCACCCCATCCATAAGAGCAAAAATCCCCCGGCAACTGGTACAGATTCCCCTAGGTAATTATTGCGAACGGCACCACTGCGCCGAAGCAGTTCCAGAAACATGGGCGCTGTGATGTAAGTCATAGTGGCTGCCCCAATTGCGGTAAGCACCCAGTTCATGTTGGTAACCCCTCCACAACTACAACAACCACCGCCAGTGTCTCAATATCGCTAACAGCACGTGACTCAGCTGTCTGCCTCGATGAACCATACCCCGCCAATTCCGGACAGTTCTACGATGACGCATATTAACAGGCACCTCCACTAGACGATAGCCTAAGCGGTGGATGCCCATACCCATCACCGTCTCTACCCCAAATCCACCTCCAAAGCCACCTAACTCATGCCACAATGTGCGTTTTAATGCCCTTTGTCCGGAAAGAGGTTGGATGGGAGCGATGCCTCCACTGCGTTTGATGGCCCAACGGGATAGTCCTTGTACTATACCAAAGCCCCCCTTCCCCTCTAGAGGTAAGACAGCAACTGACATGGCTGCTTCACCCCTCAAAATGGGCTCTAATAGAGCCCTGGCCTCAGCCGCAGTCTCCTCCAAATCAGCATCCAAAAGTAGCAGAATATCGCCTATAGATGCAGCACAACCAACCTGTAAGGCTTGCCCCTTGCCACAGTTTTCCACTAAGGAAAAAACTGTGGCTCCCTCAGCTCTAGCCACATCTGCCGTGCCATCTTGGGATCCATCATCCACAACTATAATCTCGTGGATTTCCGGTACGGATTGCAGGGATCGACAGGTAGAAGCAATTGTCTTGGCTTCATTGAAAGCGGGGATAATGGCAGACACTTGCATGCTAATCCTTCCTTATCTTGCTTTGTCTTTGGTGACGTTGTCCTTAAGGGGTTGCTGACCCTTAGGCGCTAACTTGGTTAACTCCGGCACAAGGCCCGCGGCACCTTTACCTACACCATAGTATCCCGAACTGCCGGAGGAAAGCCCCCGGATCAACCCTACCCTACCTGCGACACTATCAATGTGATCGATCACTAAGGCACCACTCTGTCCTAGTTCACCTAAGAAAGTCTCCATTCCACTACCACCAATCACGCCCACCATGACTCCTGCCGCGGCAGCCTCCTTGACTAACTGCACCTCCCAGGGTGCCATAGCATCACCACCGCTCCCCACAAGTAGCATCACATCCACAATTCCCAAAGGGGAGGGGCGTGTTGGCTTCTTCTCTCCAAGCAATCCCTGATTGACGCCGGCAAGAGACCGTTGACCAAATGGTAACCAATCAGGTGCCTCTATGGCGACTTTACTTTCCCCACCTTTGTCAGCGGCTTGTGGCTCTGAGAACATGGAGCTATGGGGTAGCAAATCAGCCAATAACCGATTGCCGACCACTTGGGCACCAGCCTGTGCCAGCAACTTATCTAAAACATTTCGGCCTTCTTTTATCCATACCTCATTTCCATAGACCAATGTCACCGTACGGCCCGCCAGAACCCCCTCCACTAGCGGTCCTTCAAGGGCTTCCAATAGCAGCTCCTGTTCCCGTAGCTTGCCATTGAGTCCGGCGATCTCCTCCTCCAGAAAATACCGTTCGGCCTGCAGACCATCGAAACGCCTTTCAAGGCCTGTGATCATCTTTTCCTGTCTTTCCACTAGTTGGCCTTCATCCAAGAGACTGGCACCAATCAAGATGCCAAGCCCTAAAGCTAGAAACACCGCTACTAAAGAAGCTATATGATAACGAATATCTATGATCATGGTGGTACCCTACTTCCTTGATTGACTGTCACCGTTTCCAAGCTAACCGTACTTGCAGCAATAGCAATCGCAACACTTGCCTAACAGGTGAAGACATAAAAGCCAGTAGAACCAAAGGGATGGCAGCAGCGATCATCACTTGCGCAAGATGAAGGTGATTCGGTCTAACTCGATATAACTGGCTTACACCCCGGGCATCCACCAATAATGAACCAATCTTGAGCCGCACCAAGAAAGTGCTAGCCATACCTGGCCGCCCTTTTTCCAAAAAGTCAATCATGTTAGAATGGGTGCCCACGGCAACTATTAGCCGAGCTCCATGTTCGTAAGTCATCAGCAAAGCCACGTCTTCGCTGGTACCTGGGGCAGCAACAGTTTTGGCTTGTAGACCCAAGTCGAGAACCCTAGCAAGACCTGGTGCCTTTCCATCTGTATAAGCATGGACCACAAGCTCTGCACCGCTGAGTAAGGCCTCATCGGAAATACTATCCATATCTCCCACTATAAGATCAGGCTTATAACCGATGTCCATCAAGGCGTCTGCCCCACCATCCACACCCACCAAGATAGGGCGCATTTCCCTGATATAAGAGTGCAAAGCATGGAGATCGGGACGATAGTTGTGCCCCCTAACCACCACTACCACATGTCTGCCTTGTATAAGCGTATCTAACTCGGGAAATTCCACTCCACCAAGTACAAAACTTTTCTCTCTTTGAGCAAACTTCAGTGTGTTGTCAATAAATTCCGCCGCAAGGGGAATCAGGTTAGCTTCAGCTTTAGCCATTTGATCTTTGATCATTGCCTCAGTAAGGATGATGCCTTGGGCTATTATCACCCCATTTTCATCTTCAACCTGATTATCTACGATGCGAACAGGCTTGCCTTCAACAGCCCGGTTCAGTAATTCTTCGCCAGCCTGATCCAACAAACAGATGCCATGTTGTGCTAAAAGCCGCGGCCCTAAATTTGGGTATCGACCAGAACTGAAGGACTTGGCATTGATCACAGCTTTCACCCGGGCCGCTACCAAGGACTCTGCCGCAACCTCATCGAGATCCAGATGGTCTATTATGGCAATATCACCGGGTTGCAGTCTCTTGACTAGGTTTTTTGTCTTCCTATCTACCCGAGCAATACCTTGGATTTTCATGTTGTGGCCCTCCATATAAAAAACGGGAGA
>JAAZMF010000016.1 GCA_012798955.1 Bacillota bacterium
ATTAAGAGTGTGGCCATATAGGGAATAAACTGTCGACCCTTTGGGCCCATGATGTCACCTATGAACGTGTACAGCCCGTCTACAAGCAACTCCACCACATGCTCGGTGGTGCCTAGGGTATCTCCCGGCCCGGCTGTCCTAAAGCGCCTAGTTACGATCATTGACCCAACGATCAACACCGCCATGATCAGCCAAGTGGTAACTACAGTCTCTGTCACAGGGATTTTGCCTAGGTGGAACATAGTCTTAACACCAAATTCCAACTCCATTGTCCTCACCTCACTTTTTCTGTATCTGTAGATTGTAATTTATTACCGCGATAACAGTGGGTGCTGTTAATCCAACTAGGAGTGTGATTGGGTTGAGATCATAGGAGATGAGTGCAACGGCCAGAACTACAAATCGCAGCCCATATCGGATCACATAACTTCGTACCATATAACGCTGGGCCTCGTCAACAGAAAGCCATACCGCCCGGTGGGCCGCAGTAGATAGCCCCTGCCAATTGATGATACCCACCAGTAGACCAAGCCAGAACCCGGCCCAATGCCGCTGATTGCGGAAAACCAGGAACAATACCATCGTGATCGCCATGACCACCCTAAGATCCCGAAACATCCTGCCTATCTGTCTTCCCACCCTGCCTCCCCATCCCAGTCACCCTATACTCCGAAGTACCCACATGTCGACCCCATCACCTATCTTTAGGATCTTGGATGGACCTCCACATCATGCGAAAGCCATTCACAGACCTGCGAAAACACCTAACAAGACTCCGGCTAGGGACCAAAGCAAGCTGCCGGTCCTTCGCTCCAGATAAGCACCAGCCATCACCCCGGCAACAATAGGGATAACGATTTGGATTCCCAACTGAGTTAGTAATGACAAACCTTTGGCCGCAGATAGCCAACTAGGCCCCCGGGGTCGATTATCAGACACTTGATTCCCCCCGCCGCTTGTCATATTGCTGGGCTCGCATAATTCACATCTATCGACACATCACATATACCCCTAATCAGTATACCGCTAGGGGGTGATCTCAATTCCAGAAAAGTGTGATACTACCACATACTTATGGTAGCATAACATCAGGAAAACTAGGGTAACTATACCATAGCCCTTAGTAATCGTCAACTTAGCCTGTATTTGGCGATCGCTTACGCTAAATTAACATTATCCAACATTCCCGACAGATATCCACACCCTATTAATCTTATCCAATGGACTCGTCAAATCCTGCCATGTGGCAACGGTTTCCCTCAAAAGTGATGCTCTAGTTCAGACAAACATAGATATGCCCCTGCTATACAAGCAGGGGCACTGGGCTGGAGATACATCGGCATAGCTAAGCATCTACATCAATGCATCGTCACAAGAAATTAGAAGATCTCTCCAATAGCAAATACTACGACAACAGCCAGGGCGATTACTAGCAAAATGACAAACACGTCGTTCAAATCTCCGCCGCCACCTCGTGACATTGCTTCAAGCCCCCCTTCAATTCCATTGCTGCACTACCCGTGGGTTGCCTCTTGAGCAACTGGCACCCTGCTCTACTATACGGATTTGCCCCATAGACTGAAACGGGGCTACAGTCTCGAGTTTTCACTCCCACACCCATGATCGCTCCATGATCAATACAAGCGCTCCCACCCCAGTGGAAGCGCTCATCGGATTATCCGCACAAAGGAACACACTTTGCCTAAAGTCTCAGTCTTCCTCGATTTGCTTTTCATCTTGAAGACTACCCAAGATGCCGGTTGGATTCTGCTCAGCTCTCTGGGAGAGCTCAAGCAACATAGACAGTGACCCATCTTCGTCCATGGATTGCACCTTCTTGGCGATAAGGTGTAAGGAACTCACAATGCCTTCTACCCGCGCAACAAAGGCGCCGATTCCACCCAACAGGCCACTCATGTCTTCGACTATCTTCTCTGTGTCAAAATCTCGGGATTCCCTATCATGGGCCAACCGCCTCGCCCCCTTCAGCTCACTCCGGTATATCCTATGGGAAAAACACCCCCAGGTTCTTCTATTTACTCCTCACTTGATTCATCTTGGCTATCCTTGGCCTTCAATGCAGATAAGAGCATATCCAGACTGCCATCGGATTGCATTACTCGGTAATTGCCCAACAGGGCATTTAGTGAGGTGGTGATTCCTCCAGCTATATCCACGATGACTTTTACCTTCTCAAGTGCCTCCAAAGCATCGCTGGCTATTCTGTCCAAAGATCCTGTTGTCTTCTTCCGACGCTTGCGCTTTCCCATGCCTAGCCTCCTCTCCCGCTAGCTACCCGCCTCCAAAAAGCAATACTCTATCTACCGCCGCTTCTTCACGGCCTGCTCAGCCATGTCCACTAGTAGACTAACAGCTCGTTTCAGGTCGTTTCCTCGAGCATTGGGCACAAACTGCTGGACAAGCTTTACCATGCTCTCGCTCTCCAAGAGAGGTTTGGCTTGCAGAATGTTCTCTGCATTTTCTTCAACAAAATCCTTAAGCTGTTTCAGAGCTTCCCCATCCCCTGACTGCATCTTGCCTAATGCTAGAAGTAGCGGCTGCAAGGCTTGCCCTATACCCGCAAACTTATCAAGGTTTCCAATCATTTGAGCACCTTCCCCTTCAGTAGTGCCTCCTGTACCTAAGTTCCCTATCTCATTTGGTTAGTTCTCCTCCCTGATAATGGCTTGCTATATGCTATGTTAAAGGGGGCAAGGCGAAAATAGGAGTAGAGGACTATTTTGTCCTCCACTCCTATTTGATGTAACGAACTGGAAAGTGAGTTATGCGGTATATAGCAAGGAAAGAGTAATCACGAGAGGCGAACACTAAAACCTAGTTCTCACTCAAGGAGCGCCGCTAGTAATGGAGCCAAAATGGTCACAATAAGCCCCGCTAGACCCATGGCTAAGCCACTATATGCACCTTGCTCTTCCCCCTCTTGCAGGGCTCTGCCGGTACCGATGCCATGGGCTGCAGTGCCTAGAGCTAGGCCAACAGCCTCTGGAGAAGTGATATTGGCCATTGCCAATATCTCAGGGCCAAACATGGCTCCAAGAAGGCCGGTGATCACTACAAACACGCTAGTTAAGGTAGGAACCCCCCCGATTATTCGGGAGATCTCCATGGCAATAGGTGTAGTGACAGACTTGGGGATCATAGACAACACCAAATGGGTATCATCACTTAGCACTTTGATGACCCCACCAGCCACAACCATGGCCACTAAGGCTCCGGCAGTACAACTGCCTAGAATCAAGGCCTTTTGCCGACGAATCTTTGTGCTCTGCCTGTAAAGAGGGACTGCCAAAGCCACAGTGGCCGGTCCCAAGAAGAAGCTAATCAGCTGCCCGCCCCGGTTATATGCATCATAGTCAACCCCCAAGAGCTTAAGAATGACAATAATGGCCATGCTACTAGTCAGCAAGGGGTGTGTCAGTGACGAAGGGCGACGAGCCTGAAGGCTCCGAGCCACAAGAAAAGCTCCCAAAGTGAGAGCTACACCAAAGACCGATTGATTAGTCAGGTGTTCAAACACACTACTGTAACTTGGCATCTTTAGTATTCGCCCCCCGAAGCCACTGAGCTACCTTGCCCGTAGCTATTAACCCCAAGGCAGTGCTCATCAGCAAGCTTACACCAATCGCCAGCCAATACTGAGCAAATACTTCCACATAGACGACAACTCCCACTACGATGGGCGTAAAGAAAAACGTCAGATTCTCCAACAGACAATGAGCGGTTCTCTGAATGGAATCTAGGCCGACCCAGCCCCGCTCTAAGGCAAACCACAGTAACACCAACCCCAAAACAGTGCCGGGAAAAGGAGCACCAAGTAAGGCAACTATGCCTTCCCCCAGCAACCAAAATCCCATGATAATGGCCAGTCCCTCCATGCTTTGCCCCCTTTACCTGCGCCTTGCCGCTATGCGCTTCCGTTGCTTGGTCCTTGCCAAGCGCTTCATGTGCTTTTTCTTGCCTGCCTTACTTAGCCGCTGACCCTTATCCCCGTCTCCGGCAGCATGGCTAGCATTAATCCTGCGCTCTGACATGAAAATCGTATAGTCATCCCGAAAGTGCCGCTCATAGCCCCCGAACAGGCTCTCTAGCTTTCGAGCATACCAATCAAAGCGCTTTACCACAATATACAACCTTCCGCCATCTTCCAGCTGCCTAAATGCACCTTCTATCAGTCTTTTGGCCACCCCAAAATCCGCATGATAAGGAGGGTTACAGGCTATGACATCAAATCGAGGCAGGTTTGATATATCATCAAAACCATCACTAGGCAAAACCTGAACACCACGGGCCCCATTGGTCTCCAAGTTAGCTATAGTTAGGCGAAGTGCCCGAGCGTTAGTGTCAACAGCAGTGACTAAGGCCCCAAGAGCGCCATTGGCCATCAGGGACACCACACCGGTACCACACCCCAGATCCAGGAATCTCGCTTGGCCTTGATTTTGGAGTGTCTCCTGTATGATATTTAGCATGTGAGCTGTGCCGTCATCTAAGGCCCTAGGGGAAAACACGCCGGGCGCCCCACACAGACCATAGACTTTACCTCCAAAGGATACTTGCCAAGGCCAGTAGTCGATGAGTGGTGGCTTCTCTATTTTTGGTCCACGGGCAAGGAAGAGCTGCAGTTCTTTGGATTCCGGTAGCCCTAGGTCCAGTTCCCGAACGTGCCCAAACCAGTCGCTTAACTGCTCCCACCAAGCATCCCTGGAGATAGTACTGTCGATCACCGTCACCAAGAAACCACTAGGCGCCAACGCCACCGCGATGTGACTTATCATTTCAAGGGCATAAGGTGCCTCATATTCACTGGTATCAAAGGTGGCCAGATCATAAGGGCCAGGGGGGCACACATCAGTAAAAGCTATACCAAACCCTGTGGCATCGCTGGCCTGTAGTAAGCAATCCTGTACCCGTGATGCCGTTTCCCGGGGCGGAGCTAAGGCGAGACCACGGGCTCGTGCCACCTCTTTGCATGCCGGTAGCAGGTAATGGCTATATGTAGCCCCGAGACCTCGAGATACCCACCCCCGGGCGATACAGCCTTGGGCACTGCCAACATCTAGTAATCTGCCGTCTTTCGCTTCTGGCATACACTTTTCTAAAGCGGCCTTGAGACAGCGTGTGGATCTTGGCAATTGCTGAGATATGTGGAGCATACCACCTGCACCTCTCTCACCCATACCTTATTCGCTCCCTGACAGTCAAAGCACCTGTTAAGCTCTCATCCGCTCCCGCAACTCCCAAGTAATGTAATGGCACACTACAGAATGCAAATCCTCAACCTGTAACATCTCCATATTGCGACAGATAATGGGAATAGCAGCAAGTTCCCCTAGTTTACCTCCCTCAAATCCCGCAAGGCCAATAGTCAAAGCCCCATGCTGATTGCCATATTCCACAGCCCGCAATATGTTCGGCGAATTCCCACTGCCGCTAATAGCAAAGACCAAATCACCAGGATCAAGGAAATTGGCCAGTTGCTGGCTGAAAATCTCTTCATAGGCAAGATCGTTGGCCCACGCAGTTACTTGAGAGATATTTTCCGCCAATGCCCTTGCCCTAAACCGTGGGCCAGAAAAATCCGTAAGAGTTGTCTTATTAAGATCCCCTGCGAAATGAATGGCTGTAGCAGCACTCCCACCATTGCCGACAATAAATACCTGTGCCTTCTGGTCATACGCATCATATAGGGCATCAATCGCCCGATCAATCTCTTCCAATGGCAAGGCCTTAATGGAATCAACTAGTCCCCTTAGGTATGGTCGCACTTTGTCTACCTCCTAGTGTATTAGTCTGCGCTACCTATGCCTATCGTTTGCCTGCAGCCGCCCTCGCCAGTGCCATAGCACCCCAAAGCGCCACATCATCGTGGATATCCGATGCCTCGATAGGTGGCACTTTTGCACCCCGGACTGTAAGGTGCCTTTCTACTAATTGGATAGCTGGCGGCAGAAGGATATCGGCACTATTCATCACCCCGCCACCTAGTACCACGATGTCAGGGTCTAGCCCACTGATAATATTCGCAAGGCCGATGCCAAGATAGAAGGCAACCTCCTGTACGATCGCCTTGGCTAACTCATCCCCCGCTTGGGCCGCCTTGCATACTGTACCCGCCGTAATGTCGTCCGGTGTACCGGCTAGGTTATTGATCAAGGAGTCCCGCCCCCGTACCCTCTCCCGGGCCATCCGGGCAATAGAGGTGCCAGATGCAATTGCTTCCAGGCAACCCCGGCTTCCGCAAGTACACTGCCGGCCGTTAGGTTGCACTATCATATGACCAAATTCTGCCGCCAAACCTTGAGATCCTGCCAAGGGCTTGCCATCAAATAGCACAGCGCCACCTATACCGGTACTGATAGTCAAATACACAGCCTCACGGTGGCCTCTAGCCTTGCCGTACATTGCTTCCCCCACACCTGCTACATTGGCATCATTGTCCATACTAACAGGAACCCCTGGTGCTAACTCTCGGATCATCTCCACCATGGGAACATTCTCTAAGCCGGGGAAGTTGGGAGAGGCAAGCCCTACGGTCCGAGTAACATCCACGAAGCCACCAAAGGCTATGCCAATACCTGCGACGGGCTTCGGAGCCATCTCAAGCATATTGCACGTTTGCACGATAATCTTCTCCAGGGCTTGCTCCGCACCTAAATGGGGCTCAGTAGCTATAACTCGTTTCTCATGAAATGCCCTGGCATCACCTTCCACTAACCCGAAGGCCAACTTCGTGTTGCCAACATCAATACCCAGAAAACAGTATGTACGCATCTTTCTACTCCCCCCAGGTCAGTGCTTACTCTATCGAGAATCAATCCCGCGCCCAGCCCAGTTCCAAACGTTAGAAAAATCACATTCCGGTACCCCCGAGCGGCCCCAAAACGCCATTCTGCCATAGCACAAGCATTTGCGTCATTTGGCAGAAAGGCATGTACTACGACGATTCCTTCAAACATGCCTACCCAAGTCAGCTTAGCGGTCGTTCAATCAAATCCAGTTCAACAACTGGTTTACCATGGGGGCTATCCACAAGGAATGTCTTAATCTCAAATGGTCCAAATTCACTGTTCCACTTGATGGCACCTTGGTTCCATCGGAAAGAGCACTCAGTTCTTAGACCATGAGCCTCGTACGCCCGCACAACGTAACCGTTCCCATCCTCAGACTCTTTAACAGCGGATACCACGATATTCGGGGCGGAAACGTCTAGCCCTGTATACCTTCCAGGTAGCTGGCCTGGATGATTATATTCCTCCAATACCATCATGGGCGCATTCAGTTCAAGGGCAAGCTTAGGGGCGTTTGCTTCTTGCCAACTACCAGCATGGGGAGCAAGCCTGTACGTGAATTTCTGTATACCTTGGTCTATAAAATGATAGAAGGCTCCTGTCTTCAACTCCCTGGGATCATGATGGGCATAGACAGGGCTACGTAGTACGGTCAATCGCATACGGTTACCTGTAACGTCATAGCTGTATTTTGCGTCATTGATAATGGCCAATCCACGCTCCTGACCACCACACTCCGCTTCGCCACTCACATCAAACCAATGCAAACCTGGCTCTTCTTCTCCATCGGCTGGACGCGAAATAACACCGAATTGGATCTCATAGGTAGGCTGCGGATTGTCTACATTAACAGGGAACTCTAACTTCAAGACTTTTTGCTGTTCCCGCCAGTCGACCATGGTCTTGACGTCAACGTAACGAACACCGGCATACAAGGTGAATTCCTGAACTATCGTTGAGCGACCATACTGGCTGGTGGCCCTGAGGATCCCCCTTACCGGTCCCGTCTCCACTACTTCTAGCTTCGCATCAGTGAATCGCCCTATCTCATCTGCATAGCGAAAAACACCATGGCTCCAGGTATCACTGGGGTCATCGAGAACTACGGGCACACCTGCTAACCCGCGAAACACTTCCCAACCATTATCCCCAGTAACCATCTTGCTGATATAACCTGTACGCCCATCGATCTCAAGCTCCAGGTACTGATTGGAAAGAGTATTTCCTGTGACCTGAACTCCCCTTGCGAACTTCGCCCTTGACTGCCGGGGATGTAACCAATATACAGCATATCCCATTGCCGGAACATCAGCAATAAACGTGAAGGCACGGCGCCACCCAGGCCAAATAACAGCCGATGTGTCAATGGCCTGACATGGTACTTCCTCGCCAGTATCAGTAGTAAGTGCCATCTCTTCCGGCCTCCACATTAGCTCCAATGCCACCGGTCCAACCTGTCTGTGGCCATGGGGGTTCCACACCACGATAGGAGTCCCTTCACCTGTTGCATCTATTTCCGCCGATAGTGCCTGAAGTGCTAGGTTGGCCACTTCACTTGCCGTTTGTAGAGCTTGGCCATGCAAGTGCTTTGCATCCTCATAGGCCTCTCTAATGGAAGTCCCGGGGAGAATATCGTGGAATTGGTTGAATAGGACACCTTTCCAGGCCCGAATAAGGTCTCTTCTTGGATACGGGTGAGCGACTAAGCGAGCGGCCGTGGAGGCTATTTTCTCCGCTGAAACCAGCCCATGTTCAGCTCTTCTGTTGTTCTGCTTAATCTCCGAATGGACAGAATAGCACCCACTGGCATGGTGCTGCAGGTCATCTCGGACGACAGGAACATCCAGCGAGCGATCTTCAATTTCTGCAAAGAACCGGACAGGGTCGCTAAAAAGTATCTCTACACCCTCACTGGCATCTGCTGCCGCTTGGATATTCTCAAGATTCTCCTTGGTTGGTCCGCCACCATGGTTACCTACGCCATAAAAACACATTA
>JAAZMF010000124.1 GCA_012798955.1 Bacillota bacterium
TGCCCGTTTTAAGTACAACTTGCCGAATGGTTTCGTGACACACCGGGCGATAACCATAAAACTGCTCTAGACTCTCCTCGGCATCTCTGTATGACATCATCATCGCTAATTGCAGCATCAATTTTGCTAGCGCTGGGCTTGTCTGGGTCCCCTCTACCATACCTAAAACCTCATCTAACAGGTATACCGAATCGCCTGTAACTGTATCATTATAGCGTCTTCTCTTAAAGCTAACTTGCACGCCCAAAAGCGTCTTTAGTGTTGTCCCAACCCGTTCCTTTGCCTCAAATCGGGGATCGCGCTTATCCCGTATTACGATATCTAGATGTTTAAGGACATGACGAAACGCTTGAGCAAACGCCTTACGAGACTTCTCAAAAAGGGCCAACTCCAAATCTTGCAGGTAAATGCCTATCTCATCTCGAACTGCTTCTATCAACGAGGGAATCTCCTTTCTGGTTTTGTAACCTTCTTGGAGATATGTCCCTCGTTTCCTCTTTCTAACGCATTTCGTAGAAAACGCTACCCCGCATAAGATCCTATACTGCATCACCTGGATCCTCCCGGAAACCCGAGAACTTCTGACTCATGCATCACAAATTCTGTAGGTACGTGGTATTGCAGACAGCCAAAGGAGCTAACAAGAGGAAAGTGTCAGCTAAGCCACGAAGATTACAATAATTAAATCGACAAAGCCAAGAAGGATGATCGGAGTGCGTTATACCCTATTTGCTGACGAAAGCGGAACGCATTCGAGCGGCAAGTGCTATAGCATAGGGGTAATCAGTGTGCCCACTATCTCTATGACTGAGTTTCAGCAACAGATTGAAGGGATGATTCGTCAACATGGTGTTATGGGAGAAGTGAAGTGGAAGAAGATCTCGAAAAGTCATGGCTTGATCAACTTTGCAGTTGACCTGCTGAGACTGATTTTGAAGTCTTCATGTCAGTTCAGCGCAATAGTAGTGAAGAAAGACGACTATAGGAAGTGGCAGGTTATGGAGGAAAAAGCTTTCTATACCACCTATAGTCTTTTGCTTCGTCACAAAATCACTTCTGATGATTGCTCAGAAGCCGTCGTATATATTGATAACAGGCAAGACTCATATAGCAAACAACATGAAGTTCTTCAAATAGTCACGAACCATATGTTAGCTAAGAGAAATTCAACCGGCCAGGTGATCGAATTGGACAAAGCGGATTCTAAGCGATACCTTGGCATCCAAGCAGTGGATATGCTTGTCGGAGCTATTAATGCAAGTCATAATCTATACCTTGATCCTCATCTACAGATTTCGCCTGGCAAGCTATTGGCTCTTAGCAAGATGGCAGCTCTTCTGGGATGGGACAAATTGTGCTATGATACCTTTCCTAATGGGAAATTCAATATCTGGCATTTCCCATCTAGCTTCAGAGGGATTCCTATGACTAGAAAGCCAGTCATTAACTTGAATGTACCATATGTTTCGCGAGAAGACGTTTTGTTGGCCTTCTCGTGAAGAAATCTGCAGGAGATGATTCTGTTTGCACGAGCGATCCCTTCAATATAGTGTTTTCATGGCGATTGGCGAGCTAGGAGACGATGAACCAAGGGGTGTTTGCTATGTCTAATTCACTTAAGAACCATAATCGGAAGTGTCTAAACAATCCAATGTATCTTAATACTACCTTTTATGGCCCAGTCCAGGTGATAGGCGATTCCCTGGGAGAGGGAGCTAATGCAATCGTCTACCCAGTTCAGTTCGGTGGCCCGGCGGCGGTGAAAATCCTCGCTGAAGAGGTGACAGAGGGGAAGCCGTCGACTTGATATGTTCGGTTTGCAGACGGATACCGACGTCTTGTTCGTATTCCGCATCGAGCCCGCCTTGATACCCGCCTAGGGTATGTCCCGCATCTGCTCCAATATTGTAAGGGACTCTTGCATGTTGTGCAGGTGCTCGTGTATGGTATCGTAGTCTAGGTTTGGTATCATAGGCTATCATCTCTTCCTTCAGCCAGTTAGAGGCAGTAGGGGATGGTTGCTATGCCCAAATGCTGATCGGGGGGATGTAGAATGGGTTCGATCTGGCCACACTCACCGCGCTATATGCTGTTGCCAAGTCCGTTGCCAAGCTCGAGCGCAGTCAATATCCCTACTGTCCCCCAGAGCTCTTTAGCCGATTTCAGCTTGTGTTCTATGAAGGCCCAGAGGATGCGGTTATGAAAGCGGTGGGAGCTGAGTGAGGGAGAGTAGGTAGGGAGCTGAAAGAGACGCTATGCGCTTCCCTCCTATTGTATAATTAGACCCAAGAATCAATAGCGGAGGTGTCTGGGGTGCGGCGAGTTCTGATTGTCGTGGACATGCAAAATGATTTTGTCGCTGAAGAAGGGGCGTTGAGTTCGCCGGCGGGTCGCAAGATCGTACCCTTTGTCCGCCAGCAGGTGCAAAGGGCTTTACAA
>JAAZMF010000125.1 GCA_012798955.1 Bacillota bacterium
AGGATCAAACTCTCCGTTAAAGATTTATCTATATCCCTACCGGGACATGATTCTGGCTTGCTTTCAAACTTTGGCTGCACAAGCTTTCTCTATATTACGCTGTTCAGTTTTCAAGGTTCAAGGTCTCTAGTACTGCCGCCGGCTTCAATCACCCGGCAAGTTGTAATTATAACAGCCGGACTTCATCATGTCAAGCGCGTTTTCGCTTCCGATTTGGCTGTTACGCTTTTGTTACTGCCCTGCGGCTTCATGATAATACCATGATGGTACAGCCCTGTCAAGCCCAACTGGAGAAACAGGATACATCACCACATCTATAAAAAACCCTAGCAATGGAAGACTAAAAGGGAATCTGCCCCTCTCGCAAAGCACCAGAAACACACTGAGGAGGTATTACATGGAGCGAATTAAGTGTTCCGTAGAAAACTGCACCTACTGGGAAGATAATGTGTGCAAAGCCGATTCTATTCGAGTTGCCACACTCCCCAGATCTCCTAGCCAAGCTGGTCGTGGGGATATGGAAATCGGGTCCCTGGTTGACCAAGACAAAGCCGATTATTCCTCGGAGACCCAATGTGTCACTTTTAAACCCCAAAAAAAAGCCTAATCAAAGTGAGAGCCAAGTTACCTAGTAGGGCTTGGCTCTCCACGCCGTCATAAGCCCTAAGATCTTACAACCTCTTGGGCTAATGCGAGGGTGTCTCGGGCAATCATTAATTCCTCGTTGGTAGGTACAATCCAAACTTCCATACTGGAATCATCCGTGGAAAGCTTAACTTCCTTGCCCCGGATCCGGCTATTTAGATCCAGATCCACAGAAACGCCCAGCACAGCTAGCTTATTACAAACGAGTTCCCTTACTTCCGCATCATTTTCACCAATACCACCTGAAAATACGATAGCATCGGCCCCACCTAATTCCAGATAAAAAGCCCCGATATAGTGGACAAGACGCTGCAAAAAGACGTCAAAAGCAATCTGGGCCCTGGCATTACCTGCCGCACGGGCCTCACCTAGATCCCGCATATCACTGCTGACACCGGAAAGGCCCAACAAACCGCTCTTGGTGTTCATTAGCTGATCTAGCTCGTCCCAGCTAAGATTTAGTTTATTTCCCAAAAAGGGAATCAAAGCAGGGTCTATGTCACCACAGCGGGTGCCCATCACTAACCCCTCTAGGGGAGTGAACCCCATACTAGTATCGAAACACTTGCCATCTCGAACCGCAGCTAGGCTACTACCATTGCCAAGATGACATGTAATCAAATTAAGCTCCTCTGGTGCCTTGTCCATAAGAGTAGCCATTCTCTGAGTCAGGTATTTATGGGATGTGCCGTGGAATCCGTAGCGGCGTACACCAAACTTCTCATAATATTCATAGGGTAAAGCATAAAGATAAGATGACTCAGGCATGGTCTGATGGAAGGCCGTGTCAAATACTGTCACCTGAGGAACATTAGGCATAAGTGCCATACACGCCTCTATACCCATAATATTGGCTGGCATGTGTAGGGGCCCCACTTCAATCATATCCTTCAGCTTGGCTACTTCCTTTTCACCTACCAAAGTGGATTCCTTGAAAACCTCCATACCGTGGAGCACGCGGTGGCCAACAGCTCGGATCTCGGTTAAAGATTCCACTACCCCAATGTCGGCATCGGAGAGCTGCCCTAAGACATGTCGCAAAGCTTCTCGATGGTCTGCTAGGGTTTCCTCACTCTTGATTTTCTCTCCACCAACAGGCTCATATGTTACCGGCTGTCGTCCCCCCAGGCCAATTTTTTCTACCTGACCAAAGGCCAAAATACTCTCATCTGTCATATCAAAGATCCTGTATTTTAGGGACGAACTCCCACTGTTTACCACAAGAATCTTCATGACCAAGTCCCCTCCCATGTCGAAACTTCTCAAACCCTTCCTATTATAACATGATTGCATACTTCTTCAACCTTAATCACCGATTACCGGCTGTCGCATGCCTTTACCATTAGATAGGGGGCGTTATCGCCCTTTGTTAGTGCGTGGAGCGAGAATGTGCAATAGCACACTACCTGCCAATGCGATTTTCGGTATAAATGCTAGCCCTTGGCTATGAGCTATGAGACCGCCCAATATGGCTCCCCAAGCAAGGGAGCCCGCCTCTACTGAATCCATCAACCCCATTGCTTCACCATGATATATTTCCGGCACTTGATTGGCAACCAGCCCATTCATGGCGGTTCTTACAACTGTGTTCATCGGTAATAGATACCCGCAACTAACAGTAGGTACTGACGGATAGGCCATCAGCAGGTACATGGCGGTATAAC
Source organism: Bacillota bacterium (assembly GCA_012798955.1). Taxonomy (GTDB): domain Bacteria; phylum Bacillota; class Limnochordia; order DTU087; family DTU087; genus JAAZMF01. The sequence goes on from JAAZMF010000125.1 coordinate 2,310, forward strand.
CCCAAGCAGCAATCTGAAACACTCTGTAGTAACCCCTTTTCTGGCAGAATCCAGCCAGCAATCCATAGGCCACTACAGAAACAAATGTGGAAGTACCCATGAGCAATCCATATAGGCGCATGGAGCCACCTAGCATCCCGATGAAATACATACCAAAGGTAGTCGCCACAATCTCCCAAGTGAAAGAGGAGGCAAGCAAATATACAAGAGCCGCATATGGAAGTAAGTCGGCGCCACCAGGAATTTCCCTTAGATGAGATGAGGTTTGTTGACCCCGTTTTCTCCTTTCTGCTCCGGATCCAGTAGGAATACTTGGTAGGAAAAGGCCGATGGCGATCGCACCTATTCCTAGAAGCATAGATAATAGCAAGGGGATCTCAGCCAAATCCAAATACCCGTTGTTGACCACCCAACCGATAGTAACACTACTAACCAAATATCCAGCGGCTTCCCATTGATGCCAACTAGCCAAGCGCCGTAGGCCTTGTTCTGGTCCACCGTATAACAACCACGCGCGAGAGGCAGGATTGAAAACTGACGTAAAGACCGCGGCAAAGGCCGCAGCTCTTACTACTTGCATAGGACTACTGAATCGAGGCAGTAGAAAGAAGAAAATGGCATAGGCTAACAGGCCGCCAGTAAAGAAAAATCCCTGTCGACCAACCCGATCAACGTATTTCCCCCATAGGGGTGCAACGCCTAGACGCACCAGAGAGGGCACACCCACAAGAAGACCAATAATCCATAGCCTGGTCTCCCCCAAGTTGTTAAGAAAATACAGAGGCAAATACGCATACAGCAACACATCGGCACTGGCCCGCAGAAACACGCCACCATAGAGACAAAATATTATGACCCCTCCTCCCAAGCCAAATCCTCAAGGATTGCCGACCCCAGGTCCTAGGTCAGCATACCTACCCATGAACCTACATAGATATCTATTTGACAAGAGGAGGAACTAGGACCAAAATCAAGATTACGCTTTTAAGGGGAGAGGTTGAGATTGCCTCCAGAAAGACATGTGGAACGTGGTCTGCTTGGCCTTGTAGTGATCATAGTGCTCTACTTGGCCTTGACTACGATTATATATGACGAGAGCCTCCCCATATTAAGTAGGCCCGGTGGACTGGTAAGCTTGCCTATTTTGGAGTTGCAGAACCGCTCCTTGCCCCATAATCAACTGGCCCCTTCTAATCATCTGTACTTAACCCCCGCCTCTACCTACCAAGAAAAGGAGCTATACGGTTATGTCACCGAAGAGCAACTCCCTTGGTTCTTTGATTATCCAAAGCGACTTGTAGAACTACGACAAGAGTTGGATGCCTACCATCTGGTGATCGCCTTCCGCACCATATTGCCGGACCCACTCTTCGGGGAGGAAGAAAACATAGCCATCGCAGCAAATTATCTAGCTGGAACGGTGGTCTCTCCGGGGGAGATTGTCTCAGTGAACCGCATTATTGGCCCTTATACCACCAAGCGAGGCTATGGAGAGGGACCTACTTACATAGGAACTCGCATTGTGGGCAGCATTGCCGGCGGTGTTTGTAAGATCGCATCTACTCTCTACAATGTAGTAGTTGGTGCCGATTTGCAGATCATCGAGCGGCACCCCCATAGCATGCTAGTACCATATGTCCCTCCTGGGCGAGATGCCACCGTGGCTTGGGGAACTAAGGATCTTCGCTTCAAAAATAATAAAGATACCCCTATAGTGCTATGGGCCGAATCCACCGGCGGTATCCTCTATATTGCTATGTATGGGCAATTTACCCCACCCCAAGTGCGATGGTGCCATAAGGAGCTACACCGACAACCGGCCTGGACGATAAAGCAAACCAATCCACATTTGCCCAAGGGGGCAACCAGGCGCATTGAAGGCGCTGATGGCGTCTCAGTACAAACATGGATACAAATAACTTACCCGGGTAGACTTAGTGACCGCAGGCCACTAGGTACGGACTACTATCGACCCATGCCCCATATCATTGAGGTTGGGCCATGAGACTAGGAGGAACCTCCCCGTGACAATAGCTCTTTTTGCCGTGAGCCTAGGCGGTGCTCTTTGTTGGGGGTTAGCCCCGATCTTTGGCAAACTTGGACTAAACAACATTAGTCCCCTAGACGGTCTAGCGGCCCGTACTATCATCACTTTGACCTTTTTGCTAATTTGGGTGATAGCAAGTAATGGCTTCTTGCGAATTGCCACCATCCCCAGTAAGGACTGGTTCTACTTAGGAGCAGAAGCCTTCTTGGCTACATTGGCTGGCGATCTCGCCTACTATGCCGCGTTGAAGTGGGGCGGCGCCGGGGTGAGTGCAGTGGTCTTTGCCGTCTCACCGATTTTTACTATTTGGCTCAGTAATCTTGTTTTCCAAGAATCCTTCTCCAAGCTACAATTGTGCGGGGTTGCCATGGTGGCTATTGGTGTGCTTTTGGTCTTCACGGGTTGACTTGGCCGGCAGGTGCCATGGACACGGGATATATAACATGCAATAGACAACAGAATATATGATACCGACATGGCAAGAACCCAGCAGGTAGTCCCTACTGGGTTCTTAGAAAAGTAATCTGGCAACTAGCTACTCTCCCACCGGGTTGCCCCGGCAGTACCATGGCCGCTGGAAGGCTTAACTGCTGTGTTCGGGATGGG
>JAAZMF010000126.1 GCA_012798955.1 Bacillota bacterium
AGGTTGAGCTTTTTCATGTCCAGTTGATAGCCAAAGTATCCCTTGATGATAGCCGATTGCACTAACTCTTCGGGGAAACCCAATTCTAGCTGGCTCATGGCCTTTTCCGGTTGTCCGCAACATACGAAAAGTCCCAGTTGCTTTTGCTGCAAGGCGGCGAGGTTAGCGGAGCAATATTGCCTCACCGCCTTGCTGATCTGACCGGCATAGACGGAGCTCCCGATAATCACCCCATCATATGCATCTAGTGGGATTTGGCAAGACTTGTTTAGATCAACCACATCTGCTGTTCCCAATCGTTCACCTAAGAGGTAGGCGCATTTCTCTGTGCATCCATGCTTGCTACCATATAGTATTAGTGTTTTCACTAGAACCACCCCCCATGTTTGTGTCAAGGCTTTGGCGCCAAATTGCAAAGACAGTATACTGTTTTAGTGGGCTACGGTCAACTATCCTTGAGCATAGAGTTCATGAAACCCCTCACCATGTGAAGCTAGGCCTGCTTCGTAAGTAAATAGGATGCAGTTTTTTAGCCCAATACCTCGGAGTTCTGCTAGAATTTGCCTAAGTTTAGGGTCTCCGGCCCAGATGATGGGAACTACTTTATCTTGTGATCCGGCTAGAGCAGTCGCAGCTAACACTTCATCTGTTGCGTGTTCGATGGACATGGCCAGGGGCCCTTGTGGGTCCTGGGGTACATCGCCATCGATTTTTGGTCCTAAAATGCGTAGTAGATCTTCTATGCATTCCGAAAAGGGTAGCCTGCTTGCCTCATGTACAAATCTAGCCATAGTTGCGATCTCTTGATTGATGGTAGCGGGACCGGGCCTGTGTTGGTAATTGCGATAGATCATGGGGGAGACGATTTTGAGGTGGGGCGAGAGCCTATTATAGCCTTGGCCTACAAAATAGGCGAGGCAAGGCTGGAAAAGGAATGCGGCTAGCTCCTTATGGGGATGCCTAGCCTTCATCCATATGGCCAGTTCCTGGACGAATTCGGTGATGCAATCCACGCGGTAGTTGAGCCAATCGGCTAGGCCCGGGTAGGCCATCTGTAAGCTCATCCACCCAGAGGGCGAGTACAGGGCTTTAAGCCAGCGCTTAGTAAGCTCTGGGGAGCATAGCATTTCAGCTATAGATTGCACATCTTTTGTGATGCTCAAAGCATCATATCCTCGACTGGTCATGTCTTGTTTACACTGGGAACAGAAGCAGCTAAGAAAACTGGTCGGGTTCGTTGATGAGTCTGGTGAAGAGAAGCGCACCCCATCTAGAAAAACACCGCGGATAGGTTGCGCCAGTAGTCTCTCCATCTCGGCATAAAACCGCCTCCGAATAGTGGGTGAGTTGGGACAACCGGAATTAAACCATTGCACTGGCTGTTGGTGAATGTCTATGGCCTGATCCTCAGTTTGGGCGGTGGACGTGAAGACATGGATCATGGCATAGTGGTCAAAAACGTCATATAGAGCGTTTTCATGGGCCATGTCTGTGGTTTTGCCACTTGTTACTATGGTGCTAACCCCGGCGGTCTGTAGCGCCTGCACGCTTAGCCTATCAGTTGGCGGATTAAAAAGCCAGATCTGCATAGAAGATTACCTCCTTTACTGTTGATCTTTAGCATTGGTCCACTTTTCCCTGCCCTAGGGCAAAAGGTGTGGTGGCATCCATGCCGAAACAGTAATCCTAAGCATAATTTGGGAAAGGGGATTTGCTATGGCGAAGTTGGGGTTAGTTCACTATAATTTCCCCGGTAGTTTGGAGGGCTTCCTAGATTACGCTGCCGACACAGGTTTTGATTACGTGGAAATCTTGGCATCAGACCTCTGGGGCAAAGATATGAACTATGATGAGGCAATCGAGCACACCGGCAGAGTAAAAGCTATGCTAGATGCCAGAGCACTTAAGGTATCGGCATTAGCCGCCCAAAATGATTTTCTCGTCACTAGTGTTGAGGCCATGGATTTCCAGGTGGAGCGGCTCAAAAAGGTAAGTCGTTTGGCGGAGATCGTCGGTACTCGTATACTTAGAGTTGATGGGGGCTGGGCCAAGGAGGGAGTCGCCAAGGAACAATGGATGGATCTCATGATCGAGGGCTTTGGCAAGTGCCGTGACTTCATCGAGCAAGAGGATTTCCAACTGGCTTTGGATAATCATGGTCTTGTGACCAATGATGCCGATTTACAGCTGGCTCTGTTTGACGCTGTGGGGAGCAAGAATCTTGGGGCCAATTTGGATACTATGAATTATCGATGGGCTGGTCATTCCCTGGAGGCAGTCAATGGTTTCTATGAGAAAATAGGCCCCCATGTACTGCATGTACACATGAAGGATGGTCGCAATAGCTTCTCTGACTATGAAGGTACGGCCCTTGGAGAAGGGGAGATTGATCTAGAGTGGGCCGTGGAGTGCCTAAAAAAAGTTGACTACCAGGGGGTTTGGTGTGTTGAATATGAGGGGAAAACTGATTCTAGAGAAGGATATCGGAAGGGGTTAGATTGGTTAAGAAAGCATCTTGTTTAGCGCCATAGCATTCCAAGACGGCAATAGTGGTCAGGTTGCCACTGGGGCTGTATTTTGAGGTGGTTCCCATGAAGTTTATCATAGGGGTGGATCTAGAGGGTCTTGCCTGTGTAGTCGGTGCCCCTGGTAAGACATTGACTGACTCCCCTGACTATGAATTTGCCAAAAGGCAGGCCGTGAGAGAAGTTAACGCAGCCGCTAGCGCACTCTTTGATGAAGGTGCGAGGCAGGTGATAGTTTGGGACAATCATGGTTCGAGTCTGAATCTTGCGTGTGAAGAGCTGGAGGAACGTTGCGATATCGCCGTGGGGGTAGGCAATGGTCAGCGCTGGCCGGGGTTGGATAGCTCTTTTGCCGGGGTCTTATTCATCGGCTATCATCCTATGGACAATACTGTAGATGGTGTTTTGGCCCATACATTTAGCTCTATTAGCTATCAGTACATCAAAGTCAATGGCGTGGAAGTGGGGGAGATGGCAGTTGATGGTGCCATCGCCGGGGCTTTGGGGGTTCCGCTCATCTTCGCGGCCAGCGATGACAAGGGCATCGCTGAAGTTAAGCAGTTTATGCCTTGGGTGGAAATAGTGGTTACAAAGCAGGGCCTAGCCCGCAATATGGCCATCAGCAAGCACCCATTGAGGGTGGTGGAAGAGATCAATCAAGGGGTGCGAACTGCCCTAGGGCGCCTCGGGGAGATGCAACCATTTCGCTTCGCCGAACCAACCATCGTGGAGATTCGCTATAAGCGATTAGAGGATACCGAAAGAGCCGCAAGGTCTCACGAGGGCTGGCAAAGATTAGACCCTTACACAGTTGAGAAAGAATTTAGCAAAATACAAGAATGGCTTTAAGCCATCACAGTGGGGAGGTATGCCCCGTTGTTGCCTGCACCAGGAGGTGTATGTGATTGTTTGTATTGCGTGATGCAGGTAATAAACCAATCAAAGTCTGGCTGGAAAGCAAAGATGAAATCGAAGATGCGTGCATGGAACAAGCGATCAATTTGTCCAACCTACCTTTTGCCTTTCGCCATATAGTTCTTTTGCCCGATTGTCACATGGGCTATGGGATGCCTATCGGCGGCGTCTTGGCGGCGGAAGGTCATATCATCCCCAATGCAGTTGGCAATGATATTGGTTGTGGGATTGCCTTTGTCCATACCAATGTGCCAGCTAGATTGTTAAATGAGATTCAAACCGGTAACGGCACCCTCGCGGAGAGAATCGTGGGGGATATTATGCGGACTATCCCCACGGGCTTTAACCATCAGAAAAAACCCCAGAAGTCTACGGTGCTGGACGAATTTGAGCCACCTAGCAGTCCCCGGATGGCGGCGCTGGAAAAGGAAATCGAAAGGGCATATCACCAATTAGGCACCTTAGGTGGCGGCAATCATTTTATTGAGTTACAAACTGATGATGAAGGCAAATTGGGCATCATGGTGCACTCGGGCTCTCGGAACATTGGGCTCCAAATTTGTCGGGCCTTTAATAAAGAGGCTCAAAAAATCAATGCCAAAGAGTCGTCTCCAGTCCCTCGCCAATGGCAATTGGCTCACCTCGCAACTGACTCACCGGAGGGCAAGGCATATATCAAATGGATGAATATGGCCCTGGGGTTTGCCAGGGAGAACAGGCATCTGATGATGGAGCGTGTCCAAGCCATCGTTTTCGATAACTTAGCCAAATACGCCGGGATTGGCGATGTACAGCTAGCTTTAGACATCAATGCCCACCATAACTATGCCGCTCGGGAAAATCACTTTGGCAAAGATGTTTGGGTGCACCGCAAAGGCGCAATTCGGGCAAGACAGGGTGAGCACGGCATAATCCCCGGAGCCATGGGTTCATATAGCTATATAGTGAAGGGTAAGGGTAACCCTGAATCTTTTCACAGCTGCTCCCATGGAGCTGGCCGGGTGATGAGTAGAAATGAAGCTATCAAGCAATTTGATGTGCAAGAAGTTGTTGAGGATCTAAAAGCCCGCAATGTTACTTTAGGAAAGCGGAAGCGCTCCGATGTTGCAGAAGAGTCTAGATGGGCATACAAAGACATTAGTGAAGTGATCAATCAACAACTAGACTTGATGGAACCAGTGCTAAGGTTAAGGACTGTGGCAGTGGTGAAGGGGTAGCTTGAGCTTGAGGCGAGATTGATACCAAGGTGACCAAAGTGCGGGAATAGGTTGACATTTGCCGAAATAACATGATATATTGAACCTGAAATCCCTATAGCAGAGGATGGTTTTTATGAAAGTGGTTGCTTTTGTCTAGCCACAACTTAAGTGGTGTTGGTTCTATCATCTCGACCGGATCCATTCCCCAAGATCATGGTTCTTTGGGGTCTTTGGCAAGGGGGCTTTGTTCTGGTCTGGTGGCAGATCCTGCAAACGGTTAGGAGCAACCATTTCCCGTTATTTGCATCTCTGCTATTGGGGTTAGTAGGGATTTCCCTAAACATAACCTAGATTTGGCATGGGGCTATAGGTGATTGTTCCTATAGCCCTTGTTGTATTTCCCCAAGGGAAGCGGGGAAATGCGACGGGTGCTCACATCTAGTTGAGGAGTGATGTCATATGACCAGGATTTCGGGGCGGCGGGTGGTCGCAGATGCTCAACATGTGTGTAGTAGTGCGTATGGAGTAGGTAATCCGAATACCAGTCATGTGAAGGAGAGATCCATAGTTGGAGTTAGGAGCACTGAGTTTAGATTCGTTAGGCTGGAGTAGTTATTTTGCAGATGCATTTTCGGCATACCAAGGTGAGTATATACCTGCTAGGGTGGCCAGTGAAAATCGAGGATTCTACCTTCTGTACACGGAGTCGGGTGGTATCCAAGGGGAGATAACAGGACGGTTACGCCATGAAGCTGAAGGGAGAGGTGATCTCCCGGCTGTTGGTGACTGGGTAGTTGTGGAAGCTCGCTTTAGTGAAGGCAAAGGGTTGATCCATGCCATCTTGCCACGACAAAGCAAGTTTTCTAGGAAGGCGGCCGGTTTTACATCTGAAGAGCAGATTGTGGCAGCCAATATCAACACAGTTTTCCTAGTTACGGCTTTGAACAGAGATTTCAATGTGGGGCGCATGGAGAGATATTTGATCATGGCTTGGGAGAGTGGGGCCAACCCTGTTATTGTTCTGAATAAGGCGGATCTTTGCCCCGATATTTCCGTGTACCTTGAACAGCTAGAGGACATAGCTTTGGGGGTCCCGACGATAGCCACCAGTTGTGTCTTGGGTGATGGCTTGGATAGGCTATGGCCTTATCTAGGAAAAGGTGTAACAGTAGCCCTGCTGGGCTCTTCGGGAGTGGGAAAATCCTCTCTGGTCAACTGTCTGCTAGGCAAGGACGTTCTGTTAACTCAGGCTGTTCGATCGGGGGATGATCGGGGTAGACATACCACTACTACCAGGGATTTAATTCTACTTCCTGCCGGTGGCATGGTCATCGATACCCCCGGAATGCGGGAAATGCAACTTTGGGGTGGCGAAGAAGAGCTAGATGATGCTTTTAGAGATATCGAGTCCTTGGCTCAAGACTGCCGATTCTCAGATTGTCGGCATGCCGGTGAGCCTGGATGTGCTGTGGCCCGAGCCATCGAAGGTGGCTATCTCGATGCAAGAAGACTTGAGAGCTATCGGAAGCTTCAGCGGGAGCTGGCATATCTTGCCGCGAGACAGGATCAGAAGGCTGCCGCCATAGAGAAGAGTAGGTGGAAGTCACTTTCAAAGGCTACGAGAAACCTATATAAACGGTAATGATGCCAAGAGGGGTGTGCCAGCACACCCCTCTTCAAAGCTACCTCTCTACGGCTCACCTCTAGATTGCCACCGGTGCCGATTCGGCCTCCACAGTACATGGAATAGTCATAGTCTGTCCTTCATAGTTTCGTAGCACGGCATAATCATCGGTGAGTTCCACCAATTTGGAGTGGCTTAGAGGAATCTTCCCAATGGGGCTATCCACAATAAACTGGGGGACTGCAAACCCAGTAGTATGTCCCTGTAGCTGCTCCACCAGATCTAGGCCAGTCGCTAATGGAGTCCAGAAATGTTCGGTCCCTATGATGCGGTCACACTGGTACATATAATAGGGCCGGATGCGCATTTTCAATAGACCGTGGACCAACATTTTCATGGTCTCGAGACTATCATTGATCCCTCGGAGTAAGACACTCTGGTTGCCTAAAGGGATACCGACCCGCAGTAACCTGTCAGCTGCTTTAGCTGCCTCTTCAGTCAATTCCTTAGGGTGGTTAAAGTGGGTGTTCACCCAAATAGGGTGATATTTAGCTAACATATCACAGAGTCTGTCAGTAATTCTCTGAGGCAAGGTACAAGGTGTTCTCGTTCCAAACCGGATAATCTCCACATGATCGATGGAACGGAGTGCTTTTAGGATTTTCTCCAGGCGATCATCGGAGAGGATGAAGGGGTCACCACCAGTCACTAGGACATCTCTAATGGATTCGGTGTTCCTAACATATTCTATTCCGGCCTGGATAGCCTGCCATGTGGTGCGCTGTACCGGTTGACCTACAAAGCGCTTGCGGGTGCAGTGCCTGCAATACATAGCACATTCAGAACTTACGGTGAAAGCCACACGATCTGGATAGCGGTGAATCGTACCTGGGGTAGGGGATTGGGCTTCCTCCTGTAATGGATCTTGTATGCCGCTTTGATTGTGTGTCTCCAAAATGGAGGGGATGGCCTGCATCCGTATGGGGCAATGCTCATTATGCCTATCCATGAGCGAGGCATAGTAGGGGGTAATAGCCCAGCGGAATTTACTTTGGGCCATGGCAATTTCACTGGCTTCCTCATCGCTAATGTCCACATAATGTCTCAAAGACGGGATATCCATAATCCTGTTGGTCATTTGCCATTGCCAGGTATCTAGTTTTTCCATGGTTAGCCGAGGGCGGCCTCCTTCAGGTAATCTCTTTTCTTTAAGTGGGGATACCGCTCAATGGCGGCTGAACAAATGGCGTCGATCAGATCAATAAAGCTCATGCCAGCTGCCTCGGCCTGCAATGTCAATAGGCTTACTGCAGACAGACCGGGCAGAGGGTTTACCTCAAGGAAACGGGGATTGCCCTGGCCATCTAGGCGAATATCAATCCGGGCTACATCACGGCACTGCAATGTTTTGTAGACCTGTAGAGCCATTTCCGAGATCTCTTTTAGTAGCCTGGACTCAATCACAGCCGGGCAAGAAAAGCGCTCTAGATTTCCGTTTTTAGTTTCGAAGGAGTAGATAAAATGAGTATTCTTGGGGCACTCTTCACCGGGCAAGACCTCCATAATGGGAAGTGTTTTGGGATCTGTGTTGCCGATGACGGCCACGGTGAACTCTCGCCCCGGCAGAAATTCCTCAACCAACACAGGCTGTTGGTAGTTAGTTAGAAGCCAGTCCATCTTCTCCTTTAGTTCTATGGCATTCTCGATTCGCGACCAGTTTCGAATCCCCTTGCTAGATCCTTCAGCATTGGGTTTGATAAACACTGGGTAATGGACCCCATCTAGCCTGGGATCACCGGAGGTCGTGACTTTTATCCCTCTAGTTATAGCAACTCCCGTAGCCCCTACTACCTCTTTACACAAGGACTTGTCCAAAGCCAATCCTAGTGTAAGGGGGTCAGAGCCTGTATATGGGATGTCGAGGAACTCGAGTATCGCTGGCACCAATGACTCCCTGTTCCGCCCTAACCAGCCTTCAGCAATGTTAAATACTAGGTCTAGCTGGTGGCACCGTAGTTTATCTAGCAACTCGCGGTTGTAGGGCAAGGCGATTACTTCATGACCTAGCTGTTCTAGGGCGGTGATGATGCCCCCCACTGTCTCCTCGGATTCGTATTCGGCACTGGCGTCTTCGCCAAAATGTATTCCCTGGGGATAGTCAGTTTTGAGATTGTATGTTAACCCGACTCTTAAGCCCATGGGTACCACCCTTGTCTATTCTAGATAGCAGGCTTTGCGCCTACTTTGTAATGACATTCTACTGCCATGGGCATCTAGTGTCGATATGCTTTTTTGACGATTCCGCCTGTTTCTGACTAGCAGTGACTATGGTTGATTGAGTAGTGGGTCAACACGGGGTGTAGCGTGATATTTCGCAGTGTAGCTCCGTGTTCCACTTTGGGAAATAAAAAAATAGACAGCGAGGGACTCGCACTGTCTATAAGGTGAGGAGTGTATGTTGCTGTATGTGATGTCAACCTCGGGGAATGGCGGTGAAGACTGGTTATGCGCTTTATTAGTTGTCTTTTCTGCCTGCCGAGGGCCTCGTAACTTAGCTAGAGGCGGCGTAGCGCTGGGATTCATCATCCATGTCGCCATCGGTTTTGCCCGCTCCCAGTCGCATATCTCGGAAGCGCCTAGCTAGATATAAACCTCCTGCCAATGCTATCGCCCCAGTGAAGACAAAGATATAGCTTAAGCCAAACACATCTCCAACCCAGCCAGCCATAATCGGGCCCACTAGGCCTCCTAACATGCTGGCAGATTGCTGCACTCCGTAGGCTCGTCCCCGGAAATCTTCTGGTACTTCTGTTGCGATTAGACAAGCGGCGCTTGGGGCCAAGGCTGCCGCGAAAAGGCCATAGACAAAATACCCTGTTCCAAACAGCCATATGTTGGGGGCCAAGGTGAGTAGGGCCATGGCAGTGCCCGCACCGATAAAGCCGGCTACGATGGGTTTGCCAAAGCCTTGTCTTTCCCCCATGTCACTCCATTTGTAGGCAGCTAGCACGAATCCAATACCGGGCAATGAGAATATAACGCCACTGATAGCACCGGACATTGTTGGTGATAGTTCCCTAAGGTACAAAGTGAGGATGGGAGTTACAGACAATGTGAGGATGTTGGCCACCATGATGGTGACTAATACTATTCGCATGATAGGACTATCAAAAACTATCTCTAGGTCTTCTCTGATTGTAGAGCGCTTGGGTATCTCCTCGGTTTTCTCTTCCTTTACTAGAAGTCCAACTGCAAGGGTGCTACCCAGCAAGATGATGCCAGACATCTTAAGAGAGAGGCGGTAACCAAATACCTCAGCTAGGATACCTCCTAGCACAGGGCCTATCATAGTACCAGCGGCACTGGCACTTTGGGCGATGGCAATGGCTCTAGCGGCTAGATTATCTGGAGTGTTGGTGGCGATTAATGTGATAGAGCCGGGGATAAACCCTGTCAGGATACCGTTGGCAAATCTCCAGGCCACTAGGTGCCACGGTTTGGTGCTCATGGCGAGACCAAAGTAGATCACGGTAAGACCGAACCCAGCCCGCATGATCATGGGCTTGCGTCCCACCCGGTCCCCGAGTTTACCCCAAAGGGGCTGGGCGAAAAAGGCTGACACGAAGTGGGCTGCAAAGACGAGACTCGACCAGCGAGCGATATTGGCGGTAGCGTCCATGGACTCTATATAAAACCCGAGAAAGGGTGAGATTTGGTTCCAGCTACAGGCGGTGAGGAAAATGCTAATGCATAGAACGATTAGATTACGCTTATAGTAGGGCAATCGTGGCACTCCCTTTTTGGTGGTGGCTTGTCGTGGATAAGAGTTATAGGCATCCAAAAAGGCGGCATATGGGCCGCCTCCATGATTGTTGGCTTATAGGTATTCTTCGACATGAAATAACGAAAACCCTCGCGTTTCTATAGTCTAGTGACATATCTTTAACCACCTACCCAATACTTAGGACATATTGGATGTGTGTGCCGGTCCTGTAAGCCTCTTAGACCCCCACGGGCAATACCTGGGCACAAGTGGTATGTCCTTCGTCCAAAGCTAGATTAACTGGTCACTATTGGCAAGGTTGCAGGTGAAATCGGCAAGTGCTATACCTTCAGTCAAATATTCTCCACCTAATAGGACGGCGCCAAGGGCAGGTGATAGGCGGGGGGCTATGAACTGAACTGATGGGTATAAGTCGCTAAGCAGTGCTACGATTTCCCTCCAGAGAATATTATCGGGCTGGAGTAGCCCTCCGGTACCTGCTACCAAAGCCTGGGAATCATGCCAGCCTAAGTTGTCTATAACCGCTCCAATCAACTCAACAAGCTCCTTGGCGGCAGTCTTGATGATGATCTGACTAACTTGGTCACCATTAGTTGCTTCCTCCAAGACAAGCCTAGCGAGGCTAGCGATTTCTGGCCGCTGTAAAGGGCCTTGGTAGACTAGGGGTACAAGTTTTTCGGGGTTATCGATATCAAGCTTGGTTAGAATCTTGCCGGTAAGGGTTGTTGCCTCACCACGCCCGTCATATTCTCTTAGTACGGTCATCAAGGCGGCTCTACCAATGGCATAGCCACTACCCTCATCACCGAGAATCGGCCCCCACCCGCCACTGCGAGCCCTGTGGCCGTGCTTGTCAATGCCTAAGGCAATGGAGCCGGTCCCGGCTATGATTACAACTCCAGGTTGATTGGCTGTTGCACCGGCCAGGGCAATGCGGGCGTCATTTTCAACGACTAGATGAGCTATGGTCAGGGGACTGAGGGTATGGATCTTACTAGTGAACTGCTTTTCATCCTGGGGGCGATCGGCACCGGCAAGCCCTAAGACAACGATTAACCCTTGAACAAGGCTAGAGCGATGCATCTTGTTGGTCTTCTCGGCACTTTCTATGGCATCGCCAATGGCAGTGAGAATGGCATCACAAGCCTTCTCTAGCCCGATTGTTTGGTAGTTGCTTGGCCCCGCGAGGCCTGTACCTACTACTTTGCCCATTGCATCAGCCAATATAGCCTTGGTTTTTGTGCCGCCACCATCGACACCAACTATGTATTGCATGTCCTCACCTATTTCAGCTCATCTGTGATGGCTCTTCTGACATATCCTTCGGATTTGGCAAGACGTTCCCGGGCTGTGGTAGCATCCACATTGAGTTTGCCCATGACTATAGCTGTCTTAAGATCATGGTTGGCATCATTTAGAAGCCGCTGGGCTTCGTCACGATCCACGCCCGTAGTAGCCTGTATCATACCATTGGCACGGATCCGGAGCTTTGCGTTGGTAGCTTGCATATCTACCATAAAGTTCTCGTAGACTTTGCCTAGCTTTACCATGACGGCAGTGCTCATCATATTGAGCACCATCTTTTGGGCTGTACCGGCTTTCATGCGGGTGGAGCCAGTTAATACCTCGGGTCCAACTACTACTTCTATGACGACATCAGCGTATTCCCGTAGTTTACTGCCGCTATTGCAGGCTAAGCCTATGGTGGCTGCCCCCGCTTCCCTAGCCACTTCTAGTCCCCCTAGTACGTAGGGGGTACTGCCGCTGGCGGCAATTCCAAACACTACATCCTTGGCAGAGATAGAACGTTCCTTAAGCCCGTTACCACCTGCGGTGAAGCTATCTTCTGCGGCCTCAACTGACTCAGTGATGGCACTAGGTCCACCGGCAATCAGTGCTTCCACCGTTTCTTTGCCGACACCAAAGGTGGGTTTTAGCTCTGCAGCATCTAATATGCCTAACCGGCCGCTCGTCCCAGCGCCCATATAAAAGAGACGCCCCCCTTGCTTGAGGCGATCAACAATGATATCTACGGCCTTGGTTATCTCAGGGATTTGGCTTGCTACGGCTATAGCCACTTTCTGATCTTCGGAGTTGATTAGGCTGAGCATGTCTTGGGTGCTTAGCATATCCAAATCCATAGAACGAGGGTTGCGGGTCTCTGTAGTGGGAGCGCTTGCCTCAGCTAGGGTTGGGTGCTGTTTCTGGCCTTCATGATGGTTAAGGTTTTCGTGATCTTGCACGTGTTATGCCCCCTCATATGGGTCATTTGCCCATTCAATCAGTGCAGATTGCTTTCATGTGGATTATTCGGCGCAGTGGTGTGGATTCCTTTGGCGGCCTTTTGTTGCGATTGGTAAATAGTTGCACTCCATTGATGGTCTAGGTGCATAGCGTGTGCAATTGCTATCCATGTAGAAAATTTTCACCAACAAAGGAAGGATTTGGACGGAGTAGAGCTGAATGTATGCTGCGAAGGTTGTAGACATTTGAATATTGCAGACACGATTGGATAGAGTGACCTACGAATTCAAAGAGGTGACATGAATATGGAGCTTACCCAACGGCTAGGTCCATATAGGAAAGGAGGAGTCTTATCTGGAAGACAGAAAAAATCTACTTTTGGCTCTATCAGCGAATAACTCGCCCAGGGGGCAGGAAAGAGGATCTCACGGTGACGGCGTGCCCAGCGTTCCCTTAGTGACGAGGTGATATGTAGTGTCTAGAACGGTCATGGAACGGCTTACAGAGGAGAAACACACTTTTCGCCAGTCTGAGGAGAAGGTAGCCGATTATGTTTTAGCCCACGCGCAAGAAGTCATGAAGTTGCCCATTACCGAGCTTGCGGAGCAGATCGGAGTAAGTGAGGCGACCATCGTTCGGATGTGCAAGAAAATCGGTTACCACGGATTTCAGGAATTGAAGATAAACCTTGCTTTGGAGATGGTTAAGCCTATTCAGACGGTGCATGAAGGAATCAGTGAATCCGATGATATGGACGAAGTGATCAAGAAGGTGATTGCCGCCAATATAAACGCCCTTAACAGTACGCTAGATGTTTTATCTTCGCCGGAACTGACCAGGGCAGCGGAACATTTACTAATGGCCCGTTCTATTCAGTTCTATGGAGTTGGTGGTTCCGGGCCAGTTGCCCAGGATGCTGCCCACAAATTCATGAAGACGGGCAAGCCTGTAATAGCTTACACTGACACTCATATGCAAAGCATGGCGGCGGCTTTGGTTCAGCCTGAAGATGTAGTAGTGGCGATTTCTCACTCCGGCAGTAGCAGAGATATTATTGATGCTTTGGCCATTGCTAAGAGGCGAGGTGCTACTACGATAGGGATAACGCACTATGCACGTTCTCCCATTGATAAGGTGCTAGAGATCAAACTCGGAACCCAATCATATGAGACACTGTATCGCATGGAGAGTACATCATCAAGAATCGCCCAGTTAGCCATTGTCGATGCGTTGTTTATCGGGGTATGCCTTCGTGATCCCGAACAGGCGGTACAGAATATCCGCCTTACCAGAGAAGTTATTGCACCAAAGCGGTTCTAAGATGCCAAGGGATGAGGAGAAAATGAATATGAGGCGAGAGTAGGGGGCTTTTCATGAGTATTAGAGTATTAGTAACGCCACGTACGTTTGGTAAATCTGATCCGGTTCCCATGGAAATGCTCCGGGAGGCGGGTTGTGACATAGTATCCAACCCCTATGGTAGGTTGATGTCTGAAGAAGAGATCATTCAGCTTATACAAGATGTGGATGGAGTAATCGCGGGTCTTGATCCTTTTAATGCAAGAGTGCTTAGTAAAGCCCATCGTCTTAAGGTCGTATCTAGATATGGTGTGGGTGTAAACAACGTTGACCTGGACTATGCCAACAGCAAAGGTATTGCCGTTACTAATACTCCTGGTGCCAATAGCTTGGCTGTGGCAGAACTGACCCTAGGTTTACTATTTGCTGTATGCAGACGCATAAATCTGTCTGAGCGGGGCATTCGTCAGGGAATGTGGAGACAATATCCTGGTCAGCAGCTTGAAGGCAAGACCTTAGGGATTGTAGGCACAGGGCAGATCGGGAAACAGGTGGCTGAGCTTGCCAGGGGTCTGAGGATGCGGGTGGTTTGCCATGACATCTGTCCCGACGAAGCCTGGGCACAAAAGACCGGGGCGGTGTATATGCCTTTTGATGAGCTGATATGCACATCGGATTTTATAAGCCTTCACATACCATTGAGCGAACACACCTATCACCTGATTTCCCACAATGAGCTACGCCAAATGAAACCCTCTGCTGTGATCATTAACACCTCTAGGGGTGGTATTATAGATGAGGATGCTTTGTGTGAAGCGATACGAGAAAACCGAATTTGGGGAGCAGGTTTAGATGTCTTCGAAGAAGAGCCTCCGGTGGGCTCGTTACTATTGGAGCTGGATGGGGTAGTGCTCACATCTCACATAGGGGCCCATACCCAGGAGTCTGTTCAGAACATGGGTAGGATGGCCGTGGCGAATCTTCTGGAATGCTTAAGTGGCCAAATCCCAAAATTTGTCGTAAACGCGGATGTTACAGGGAGCATTGAAAGTGCCAGTGCAGGCTGACTAGTAACGCAATGGTTTCAAGCAGATTCTCAGGAAATTAAACAAAGGATGGGGGATACATCATGGGAAAAGCAGAACAACTTAAGGCCATTTCAGATTCCGGAGTTGTTGCGGTTATTAGAACTAGCAGCGCCTCTACACTGATGAATATCTGTAAGGCCATGGCAAAAGGAGGTATAGTGGGAGTAGAGATTACTATGACATCTCCGGGTGCGTTGGACGCTATTAGAGAAGCATCGGCCGAACTAGGTTCTGAAGCAATCATAGGTGCAGGTTCGGTATTGGATGCCGAGACTGCACGGGTGTGTATTTTAGCAGGTGCAGATTTCATAGTTAGTCCAGTGTTTAACCCTGATCTGGTGGAGATGTGCCATCGCTATAGCAAGATAGTAATTCCGGGGGCTTTCACTCCTACAGAGATCCTCAATGCATGGCAGGCTGGGGCCGATGTTGTCAAGGTATTTCCAGCAACTGCAGTAGGGCCATCTTATTTTAAAGATATTCTCGGCCCATTGCCCCAAGTGAAACTGACACCGACAGGTGGGGTGGGTCTAGAAAATCTCGGTGAATTTATAAAGGCAGGGGCGTCTTTTGTAGGGGTTGGATCGGCACTGGTTGACAAGAACCTTGTAGCCGGGGGAAAATGGGATGAGCTAGCTAATAGGGCTGCCCAATATGTGGCCGTTGCCCAAAAAGCCAGGGCGGTAAGGTAGACCGGAAAGGAGTATACTTAATGGTAGATCTGTTTGACGTTAGCGGCAAGATAGCAGTTGTAACCGGGGGCGGAGGCATTCTCTGCAGTGAGATGGCGATTGCTTTAGCCACTCGGGGCGTGAAAGTGGCAATTCTGGATATTAACGAAAAAGAAGCCAAAGCTGTAGCTGATCGGATTACAGCCGAAGGCGGAGAGGCTATTGCCATAGCCACTAACGTGCTGGATAAGGCATCTTTGGAGAGGGCTCGAGATCTTGTTATCGGCAATTATGGGACGGTAGATATCTTAATAAATGGTGCTGGGGGCAACAAGCCCGAAGCCACTGCCAGCGACTCCATGTCGTTTTTTGATATTCCCGCGGACGCCATTCAATGGGTGTTCAATCTCAACATTATTGGTACGGTCTTACCCACCCAGGTGTTTGGCAAGATCATGGCTGAGCGCGGCGAGGGTGTAATCATTAATATGTCATCAATGGCGGCCTTCAAGCCACTAACGCGGACTGTGGCTTATTCTGCTGCCAAGGCCGCTGTGAGTAACTTCACCCAATGGATGGCAGTACACTTCAGTCAAAACTACTCGACTAACATTCGAGTAAACGCTCTGGCACCCGGGTTTTTCCTCACCAACCAAAATTACTATCTCCTGGTAGATAAGGAGACAGGGGAGCCAACTGACCGCGGACGACAGATCATTGGCCATACTCCTATGGGTAAATATGGTACGCCGGAGGACCTAATCGGCACATTATTATGGCTAGTATCAGATGCCAGTAGCTTCGTCAATGGCGTTGTAGTCCCCGTAGATGGAGCCTTTTCGGCCTTTAGTGGAGTGTGAATGAGTTGATTGTAGCTAGTTTAGAAGTAAGCACAGTTACCGCCAAGTGTATTCTTTTTTCGCTACAAGAAGGTGTGATAGCTGAAGCTTCGAAACGCTATGGGCCCGAGGTGGCAGACGGGCCTAGCCAAGATCCCCACGGGGTTCTAGCTTGTGCTTTAGATGTGTTGCGTGAGGTAGTGCTAGTCGCGAATCAGAAGAACTTAACCATCGAGGCAGTGGGCCTCGTCGGTATATGGCATAGCCTACTGCTTTTGGATGACGAGCGTAGAGCCCTTGGGAAAATCAGAACCTGGGTTGATCTTGCCGGGGCAGATCATGCTATGGCATTGCGTCAAGATCAAGGGCTAGTACACTCGGTCTATCAGAAGACCGGTTGTATGTTACATGCGATGTATCCCGCATGGAAATGGCATTACCTAAAGCAAAGTGCCCCTCAGGTGACAGGGGAAACCACATATCTCTCATCTCAGACGGAGTTTGTATTTGAGTCGCTAACAGGTCAGGCCGCTGTCTCTCGCACTTTGGCTTCCGGCACGGGGTTTCTTAATATTCATGCCCTTGATTGGGACCAAGATCTACTTGAGATGATGGGCCTGAGCAGTGATCAGTTTAGCCAATTGGTAGAGGCCTTTCATACCGCTCCCATGAAGTCCGAGATGGCTCAATTGGTGGGCTTGCCCTCGGGAATACCCGTGACAGTGGGATCAGCCGATGGTGCTATGAACCAGTTGGCAGTCGGTGGATTAGGTACTGAGGTCATGTCCATGTCAGTAGGTACTAGTGGGGCACTAAGGGTGGCTCATCTAGAGCCCAGGATACCAGATGAGCCCTCCTCATGGTGCTACTATCTTCTCGAAGGCAGAAGGCTAGCGGGGGCGGCGATTAACAACGGCACTAACTGTGTTGATTGGTTCTTGATTCGCCACGGCAATCGGCTCAACAGTGATACTTATGACAGATACTCGAATGCAGTTGGAGATGTAGACGGGCTCGGCGCCCCAATGTTCATGCCTTTCCTGTACGGAGAAAGGTGCCCCGGCTGGGCAGAGCATAGAACCGGTGGATTTGTTGATCTAAAGGCTTCCCACGGAGAATACGATCTGTACTACTCTGTATTGGAAGGTATTCTGTTTAATATGCGTCAGTGCTATGACATACTGGTGGATGTTGGAGGTATTCCCAAAGAAGTGCTTGTATCTGGTGGAATTGTAAATTCATCACCATGGATGCAAATGGCAGCCGATATCCTGCAAAGGGAAGTAATGGTTACTGGAAGCACTAACGATTCCACCGTGGGTGGAGCCTTAGTAGCGCTAGAGGCGGTGGGTGGTCATGAGCAAGTTAGAGGGTATAGGCCTCCTATAGCTAGACGGTTTGAGCCACGAGCAGATGGGATAGCGATTCACGACTCTCGCTATGCCCGCTACCTGGAACTCTACAGATTACTCGGATAGGAGCATGTTCATGAGGAAAGAAGAGGTTAGATCCACCCTTAAATCATGGATCAACTCATTGAATGTTAGGCTTCAAAACGTGTTGTTGCTGCCCCCGGATTTCACTAGGGGCAATTCTGGGGCTGGCATTATCGTGGAGGAGCTCTATGAGCTGTTAGGTAGCTCTGTAGAAATCGACGTCATGCCAGCCTTGGGGACCCATATACCTATGTCAGATGAAGAGCTTACGATAATGTTTGGCTCAAAGATACCTAGAGAATGCTTTGTCGATCACGATTGGCGCAACGACGTAGTGACGATTGGTGAGATACCGGCGGAGTTTGTCAGCCGGGTTTCCGAGGGACTAGTGGATTACTCTATTGACGTTGAGGTCAATAGAAGGCTATTAGACCCAAAGTACGATTTGATTGTGTCTATTGGACAGGTAGTTCCCCACGAAGTTGTGGGTATGGCCAACTACACCAAGAATGTACTGGTTGGGTGTGGTGGCAAGAGTATGATTGACAAGAGTCATTTCTTGGGAGCGGTGTACGGCATGGAGCGTCTCATGGGGCAGGACCACTCTCCCGTGAGACAAGTATTTGATTATGCAGAGGAGCATTTTCTGAAGCAACTACCCCTGCAGTATGCCTTGACTGTGACAACCACAAAAGGCGAAGATACTACTATCGAAGGGCTCTTTTTGGGAAGAGAGCGTCGATTGTTTGAAGAGGCAGTGGTGCTTAGCCAGGAAAAAAACCTCGATTGGCTGGATGAGCCTCTCCAGAAGGTTGTAGTATATCTTGACCCAGCCCATTTTAAGAGCACATGGATTGGCAATAAGGCTATCTATCGTTTGAGGATGGCCATTGCAGATTCTGGGGAACTATTGATTATCGCACCGGGGGTAAAGCAGTTTGGAGAAGATCCCCTGGTGGACCGGCTCATTAGGAAATACGGTTATTACGGGACGCCCAATACCCTAAGCATGGTGGAAAACAATGAGGACTTACGAGAGAGTCTTTCTGCTGCCGCCCATCTCATACATGGTTCATCAGAAGGCAGGTTTAGGATCGTATATGCCCCAGGCCACCTCACCCGTGATGAGATCGAGGGGGTCGGTTTTGATTATATGAGCCTTGATGAAGCTATGGCTATGTATGATCCTGGTAAGATGCGGGACGGCATGAATCTGGTTAATGGTGAAGAGGTGTTTTTCGTGAGCAACCCCGCATTGGGGCTTTGGGCACTTAAGGAATAAGATGGAGCATAGAGAGGGCTGAATCTTTTGTGGATATAATGGACCCTAGCCCTCGCGCTGCGCTCTTGTTCTCGTAGGTCACAAATACGAGAGGGGTGTCGTCTCGGAATGCAAGGCAGACACCCCACAGTGCAACGGTTAGAACCCCCCACCATAGGATTGCTTGATATTCTCACATATGGCTTAGTCGGCGGGCAAGACTCGCTAACTAAGCCTCTTTCATAGTGATAGCCTTTTGTTTACATAGAGCCACACATATTGAACATCCAAGGCAGAGGTGAGGGTCTATGGCAGATTTCTTGTTTTGTAGCGTCACCGCGTTGCAGTGCCCAGGTCTAGTGCAAATCCCGCAACCATTGCATCGCTCAGTATCTACTACGGCATAGCCCTTGATTAAGCCCAGATCTTCTGAGCTGGTTAGGTGTTGAAGAGCCAATCCCACGAAATCATCGGTAGACCCATAGCCTTGTTCGGCAACGAAGCGATCGATGCCCTTGACAAGTTTGTCGACGACACCCCAGCCATGCCACATTACTGATGTGCATACTGAGACCACCTGTGCTCCCCACATGATCATTTGTATAGCATGCTCCCAATTATCAATACCCCCGGAGGCCATTACCGGCACTTGCACCCGTTGCGCAATCTGCCCGGTGATTCTGAAAGTGGCATATCGAATGATCGATCCCGTCATGGCACCAAAGGCCGCACGTTCCATGAGAGGGTACAGGGGCCTGCCTGCCCCGTAAATGTCCACAGGAGGTGCTCCTAGGCTAGGTCCCCCTACAACAGAAAAAGCGTCAGCTCCTGCCTTCTCACATTCCTCTGCTACTCGCCCAGGATCGAGGGCGGTAGGGGTCAGTTTTGGAATCACGGGAATCTGTACGCTATCTTTGATACATTTAGTAATCTCAGCAGCCAGCCGAGGGTTTTGCCCTGTTACAGCACCGGTGTCTATGTCATCCTCACCTAGAGCCCGCCCCAGTTGCCGCTTTGTCAAACTGAAATTTGGGCAACACAAATTAATCTCTATAGCGTCGGCACCCGCCTCTTCAAACTTTCGGGCAAGTCGTCCATACTCTTCAACCTCGGCTTCTTGTGATGACAGATTTACTATTATGGCGAGTTCAAGCTTTCGTCTTTTTGCTTCTTTTACCAGCTCGATGCCCTCAACTACATCTAACCTTCTATCCACAGGGAATACCATCACATGATCCGGTGTGGAGTATGCCCGAAGATTGCCACGAAAGCTTTGCCTGGTCATAACTTGCTTGATGCTAGCACCTGCGGCTCCGGCACGATCCGCTGCCTCCAATTGGTCGATGGTAGCACTCACCGGCCCAGAGGCTATTACCACAGGATTTTTCAACTCGAGTCCACCGAAGTCAATCATGATCATTACCTCCTTGTACTGGTACACCCCAATCAGCAGATTGTCTGCCCAGCAAAACGAGCTCACTAGCCCTCAGTATGTCATCTGCTGATATCGCGGGTTTTGCTCCTTGAACTGCTGCAACGAAATCCTCGAAGATCGTTGTCTTCGGTACCATCAGGGGTACATAGATGGGGCCCGATGTGTTTGTAACAATCCTAACACTCCCCGCTAGGTTGTCCGCTACCCCGCCGGAAGTGTGTACTTCCGCCCAACCTTTGTCACCTATAACAAAATATCTACAATCACCATGGATGTCTTCGCCTGCGGGAGTTAGCCAGTCGGCTCGAAACATGCCTACAACCCCATTGGCAGCTTTTAACATCATGTGCCCGATGTCTTCGAAGTCGGGATGCTCTTTAGTACTGACGTTAGCTTGGATGGCCCATATCTCTTGGATCTTGGCATTTGTGATCTTGCGGAAAATATCTATGTCGTGGATTGCCAAATCTACTAGGATTCCACCGTTGGTGCCCCGATTCCAGAACCAACTAGGGCGGGAATCCTTCAAGAGCTTATGGGGTCGAAAAGATGTAAAGCTTGCTACTTTTCCAAGCACACCTTGCTCGACCAGACTGAGTAGCGTATGGACAGAAGGATTATAGCGCTCCGTCAGATACAAGAAAAGGGCAGCATCTGCCCGGCGCGTAGCTTGCCGTAGCTTGGTAATGTCAGATAGATGCATGCATAGGGGCTTGTCAGCTAATACACTTATGCCACGATGAAGACATTCCGCGGCGACTTGGGCTCTCTGTTGACGGGCATTTACCAATACTACTGCTCGGAGCTCCTCAGAATCTAGCATTTCCAGGTAATCAACATAGCGGGGTAGCTCGTATACTATCCCTTGTTCATGCCAGATGTCATCGTCAGGTTCAGCAATGGCTACCAATTCCACCCCAGGAAGTACATTGAGCCCCTCGATAATCTCGTGGGCATGGAAATGCTGTAGTCCAATTACACCTATGCGCAACGCTAGTCCTCCTCAACTAGAATCTACCGTTTATCCATGTGCAACTGACATGTTGAATAGTGTCTCATCTTGAGGTTCGCATCCATCGCCTAGCTTCATGCGCACCCAAGTACGTGTGGGCTCGAGGCCGGCGGCTTTGCATAACTCCCTTGCCCTAATGTTGCTATCGAGAAACGTAAGGGCGGGGGGAACACCTTGAGGATACATCGTCAATAGATGAATAAGTAGCGGTTCGGCTGCCTCATCATCTGCCACAAAGGGTCCCAAGCCAAGGGTGCCACCGAGGAGATAGCCGGCAACTTGCCCATCAGATGTACGAGATATCAATCCGTTTTTCGGATACATCATATGGAATAGCCTTAGGAGTTTTCCTCGATTGTCACCGAATCGGAGGGTATCGAACTCCACGATTTCCTCTAAATCAGCCGTTTCCATGGTGCGAACACTCAACAGGTTGGCATGGTTCTGTTCAATGCTGACTGTTCCCCGGTTTGACTTGGGCATCTCCCACCTTGTGAGGCTTCCGTCTTCAACAAAGCCAAATTTGGCGTATAGAGGAGCTCCCATTTCGGTAGCTGTAAGGTATACAGGCCATTTGCCCAGATCTCTCACTCTAGTCAGTAAGGCCTCGAATAGACGGTGTCCTAGTCCCTGTCCACGACTTTCCGGTTTGACCACAAGGTGCCCTATCCATGCGCTGTGGTGGAATCCCAGGCCGAAACCAACTCCGTTTGGGTGACCCGATTCATCCAAGCCTAGTACATAGGCTTGGGGATCGAGGGTCAGGACTACTTGAACACACTCACGGGTAATGCCCCACCCGGCAGTCGCTATAATCTCATGAATAATGGCGCTATCACTCACACCACTGACACGGGTGCCTATCGTCACGCAATCTCACTCCTTCTGTGGTTAATTCCTGATTACCCTGCACTGCGGCCCCCAAGGTAGGCAATCTGTACAGCGGGATCGTTAAGGAGTTCAGATGCCTGCCCTTCTTTTACGATTTTTCCCTGTTGCATAACATAGGCGTAATCTGCAATTTGCAGGGATTTGCGTGCATTCTGATCTACCAGGAGTATCGTCACCCCTTGGGCGTTCACTTCCTCTATGAGGCCTAGCACTTGGCTAGCCAATAGAGGTGATAGCCCCAGTGATGGTTCGTCTATGAGTAGCATTCGAGGTCGACTCATAAGAGCCCGAGCGATGGCAAGCATCTGTCGCTCTCCACCAGATAACGTGCCAGCATATTGACTATTTCTCGGCTCCAATATGGGAAATAGGGTATATACTCTTTGAAGGTCCTCTTGGATATCCTTAATGTTCCATCTAGTAAAGGCTCCGGACATGAGGTTGTCATAGACTGTAAGATTAGAGAAAATGCGTCTACCCTCCGGAACATGGACTAATCCTTTGGACACAATACTATGGCTACGCTTTGGTAGCGGTTCCCCATGGTATGTGACGGAACCCTTATACGGAACGAGACCGGATATGGCAGATAATAGACTGCTCTTTCCTGCTCCATTGGCCCCCACAAGGGCCACTATCGATCCCTTTGGGACTTCAAAACTGACTTCTCGGACTGCAGTCACCGCTCCATATTCGACGGACAATCTATTAACCTTGAGCAATCAGTCCACCCCCAGATAGCAACGGATTACTTCCTCATTGGTATGCACCTCGTCCCATGAGCCTTCGGCGAGCTTAGTCCCGAAGTTCATCACAATTACATGATCACAGATGCCTCCTATGATCTCCATTGAGTGTTCAATGATAAGAACTGTCATGTCCATTTCATCCCGTATCTTGCAGATCAGTTCCATTAGTTCAATAGTCTCCTGTGTGTTTAGGCCCGCTGCGGGCTCGTCAAGTAGTAACAATTTGGGGAATGTGACGACAGCTTTGACAATCTCTAGTCGCTTCTGCATTCCGTAAGGTAGGCTATCGGCGGGTTCCATAGCAAATTCAGCTAACCCAAAGCGTTCTAGGAGAGTCATTGCCTGATCAATTACGGCTTGCTCCTGCTCCCTCAATTTCTTGGACCATGCTATGGCATCTCGAAGAGAGTAGGTCATCTGCCTGTATGCTGCAGATTTTACATTTTGAAGCACCGTAAGGCCGCGAAACAGATGGATCTCCTGGAAGGTTCGTCGCAATCCTAGAAGGGCCACTTGGTGGGAGGGGTACGAAGTAATGCACTGGTCCTCCAGGAAGATTTCCCCTCCGGTAGGGACGGTGACTCCGCTTATCAAATTGAATGCCGTTGTCTTGCCGGCGCCATTAGGTCCAATGATACCGACGATTTGCCCAGCATGTATTGAAATAGACAGACTATCTACAGCAATTAACCCACCAAAATGTTTGGATAGGTGCTCTGTTCTCAGTATCACTCCAGTTTGTGCGGTCATGTTCCGTTACCTCTCCTTTGCTACCCCCGGCCTAGAATGACCACGCGTTTTCAACGACTTGATGCTAAGTTCCCAAGTGCCAAACAGCCCCATAGGCCTAAGTAGGATGACTATGAGTATGATGGTGGAGTAGACTATCATGCGCCAAGCTGCGGCGGTTCGAAGCAGCTCCATCAATAGTACAAGAATGGCAGTACCAACTACGGCACCGGTTTGGCTATATAGGCCCCCGAAGAAGACCATGATTAGGTACTCCGACGAAATCGGTACACCGAACATGTCAGGAGACAAGTAACCGAGATTAAAGGCCAGCAAACCTCCGGCAAGACCTGAGATTCCGGACGCTAATGCAAAAGCTGTCTGCTTTGTAGCAAAGGTCTCAATGCCATAGGTTCTAGCTGCCAGTTCATCAGTGCGGACAGAAAGGCATGCCAAACCATATCGGGAAAGCTTGAAGTTCCGTACTATTAGGATGGTAACTGACATCGCTACTACCACATGCCACCATCGCGTAACAGTTGGAATGCCAACTAATCCGATAGAACCTCCCAAGGTGTCGGATACCGTGATAATTGACTGTAAGGCATAGCAGTATGCAATGGTAGAAAGGGAGAAGTACACTTGAC
>JAAZMF010000127.1 GCA_012798955.1 Bacillota bacterium
CCTCTCTCTTGGGGACATCGCCTGAAAACGGCCAAGATACGGACTTCTACCCATCTCCACAATCTCATCTGCTGTGAAATCAAAATAGATTTGTGTATCTTGAGGTACGACCGCCATTACCCTGGCCAATTGCCGAGGATTCCATTGACTGGTATCCTCACCGTCAACTTGTATCCTGCCGTGGGCTGGCACTAACACCCGGCTGATCAGTTTTAGAAGGGTGGATTTCCCAGATCCATTGGGCCCAATAATACCCAGTATCTTCCCTCCTTGGGCCTGGAAGCTCACGTCCTGGATAATGGGCCGCGCTCCATAGCAAAAACTCAGATGATCGACTGTTAGTTGCATTACCATGGAATAGAACCACGCTTTACTGGAATATTTCGGGATGCAAAATGTTTGCCAAATCTACCAGCGCATCTGCTAATCGAGGAGTCGTTCGCACAAAGGCATCTGCATCCACTTCAATTACACTACCCGTGACCACGGCTCGAACCTGCTGCCAAGGGACTCGCTCCATTACCTCCTGGACATAGGGTCTAGTTAGCAAGATCACCTCAGGATCCCCAATCAGCACCTGTTCGCTACTATACTCCACCCAAGCGCCCCCAGCATCGGCAGCTAGATTTTCCCCGCCGGCTAGCTCGATTAGCTCCTGCATGAAACTTCCCGGGCCGCATGTCATGAGAGGCTCGTCCCACACTTCCACGAATACCAATGGTCGATCTTCCTTGGGAATGAGTTTGACCACATTCGTCACCCGGCGAATCTTGGCCTGCATTTCATCAACTACCTGTCGGGCCCCATCCCCTCGACCAATGGCTTGCCCAATTAGCAGCAGGTCCTCCATTACCTCCTGCAAGCTGGTAGGGTTAATGGCCAGCACCGGTAAACCCAACTCCTCTAGCTTAGCCATATGGCTCTGCACTAGCTGGGCATCCCCAATGATCAAATCGGGTTCCAGTAGCAAAATCTGCTCAAAGTTTAGCTGAAAAGCATCGCCGACGATGGGCTTTTTGGTTGCCGCCACCGGATAATCGCTGTAACTACTGACCCCCACTATCTTGTCACCTGCCCCAAGGGCAAACACGTTTTCCGTTACACTAGGGGTAAGTGTAATTATTTTCTGAGGTACCGAGGTAATCTCGAGCTTTCGACCAAGCCCGTCAGTGATTACCATGGGGAAAACCGATGCTTCGCCTTGGCTTAACGAGTGCCCGCCGCCTATAGCAAGGCAGAAGATCAAAGCAAGGGCAAAGCCCCATAATCGCCCACCCTTTCCGCCGATTCGCAAACGTATCACTCCCTTACACAATATCCATCACAATATCCGTTTAAAATAGGGATGCCGCCCACATGACCCTACTCCCTGCGTAACTGCCTAACAAGCCGGATCTCCTCACCGTACTCCAAGTAATCAGCTACTGGCGTCTCTAGCACAAAAGGCATGTCCTTATACGCCCCATGATTAATTATCTTAGCAATGCCATCTAGACCGATCATACCCTGCCCGATCTTCTCATGGCGATCAATACCACTACCTAATCCCTTTTTGGAGTCATTTAGATGCATCATGCCTACCCTTCGCCAGCCAATTTTCCTGTCGATTTCCGCTGCAAGCTCATCGAGACCCTGATTAGTGGTAACATCATAGCCTGCGGCGAAAAGATGGCAACTATCCAGGCCAATCCCCAGTTGCTCTGGCCAGCCTAGAGCAGAGAAGATCATTTCCATTTCATCTAGATTAGAACCAATCTCCGTACCATGCCCCGCCATAGTTTCCAGCAAGAGGCGAGTTTTTCCTTGGTAATGCTCAAACACATAGGTCAAGGCCTCCGCTATGCGATTGACGCCCACCTCGATCCCATCGCCTAAATGGCTCCCTGGGTGCATGACCAGATGCTCCACACCGGCCGCATCAAATCGCTGTAGATCATCTAGGAGAGTCCTTTTGCCAAACTCGTGAATATCTGGGCGGTTGGTGGCCAAGTTTATGGTATAGGGCATGTGACCCAAGACATATTCAATACTCTGCTCCTGCCGCTGCCCCATGAATACCTCAATTTCCTCCATGGGGATGGTGCGCGCCCTCCCACCCCGGGGATTCCTCGTAAAAAACTGAAAAGCATTGGCCGCAATGGATTGTGCTTGCTCTATGGCAGCAGGCATCCCTTTGGCAATAGATAAATGCGCCCCAATAATCATATTATCCCCCCACAATCTTTCAGAAAAGGTGTACTCTGCCAGTATGCCCTACTGCACTTCCAGGGATAATATACCTGGGCAACTGTTCTAGCCCCATCACCAATAGAGGAGGCGATATTTACTTGGCCAAATCCAAGCGTGACAAACAGTTTAAGCAAAATCAGCAGGCCTCCAAACAGGCACAGCAGGCCGAGCAACAAAGAACACAGTTCGAAATCAGTGAAATCTTAAACCCTCAGACACAGCGGACAACACCCCGTACCAACCAGAACAAATCTAACAAAATGAAATAACTATAAGACTAAGCACCGGTAAAACACAGTCAACAACAGCTTTTTCCAGTAGCCGGGGAGAGTTTTCACATCCTCCGGCTCTCTTTTTGGGGGGCAGCGTTCCATGGATGATACACCTAGACGAGATTCTAGACGAGATACCACAAAAGGCAACACCACAGGCGGACCAGTCACCGACAATACATTAAAACACTGTGGCCAATGGCTAACGGCCACTCTCCTCGTTAGGGCCGACTGGAAAAATCTAACCATCGCCGGATTACTTGCCGGTGAAACCATACTTTTAGCCACCACAACTGTAATCGCCATCATACTACTATTTAGCCAAGAAGGACCCATCATAGACAGATGTATTATCATGTGGAAATACATCCACCCTTGGCTCCCCTTAGTAGTCTTAGGTGCCTTGTTGTCAATGATAGCAGCCCATTTAGCTCAATGGGCTGAGCAGCGCTTTAGCCATGGTCGGGGACAACTGGCGGCGGCCTTGGCCTTAGTGCCCGTGGCGCCTATAGTATTTGCCGTTTTCCTGACTCCACCGTTATTTGCCATAGCTCCATTACTCAGCGTTTTCACCCTTTGGGCCTTAGGCAAGTGCTGGTGGTCAATATTTATCCCCTGTCTATGCCGATTGACCAACTGGGACTACATGACCATCCTCAACGAAGCTAACCCACCATCCCCAAAGGTGGATTGGCTCAGTGAACACCGCCAATACCTAGACACCAAAAGAACCGCCTTGATAGAACGCAAGCAACGCCTGGAGCATATGGACAATCCCGATTCTACTTCCGCAACTTTGTCCCCATTGTGGCCCGAAAAAGTAGTCACCTACCCCAGGATAGGTCACCGAATGCTCTGGGTCGCTGCCATGCTCATCATGCTTGTTATGGGCGGTCTTGGCTTAGCAAAGGTGCGCAATCAAAGCCTTAATTCGTCACAACCAACTACCATGCCAGAATCCGCCCAGGCGTCCCTTACCTTCTGGTATCAACTAGACGAGCTGGAGGTATCGGTGCTCAAAGAGCTGGTAAAGGCATATATAGACGGTGGCACCCCAGTAGATGATATCAATCAAATCGGTGATTTCCCTTTACTTGTGCAACGGGCCTTCTTGGTAGGAGACCCCCCCGATGTCATGCTCTTGCCAAGGGACTTAGCCTACCAGTTGCAGGCAGTCTGGGGAACTAGGCTTGCCAAAACCAGCCAGGATGAACTAGATCAGCTGTATTTTCCCCTCTGGCCAGAGGACCCTTGGAGGCAGCGGCTCTTTCTAGTTATTTCCCCCCAGACAAAACACCCAGACTTGGCCCAGGACTTCGCGGCTTACCTTAGCTCCCAACTCCAGGGTGAGTCTGATTTTCGCCCTTGATCTAGCTCCCAACTTCCTGGTGGCTCTTGATTTTGCTGATAAGTGCTGGAAGCACTTCACCCACCTCACCCACAATACCATAGGTCGCAACACTAAAAATGGGGGCATCTGGATCTCGGTTAATAGCTACGATTATGTCCGCCGATTGCATGCCCACCAAATGCTGAATAGCTCCACTAATACCACAGGCGACATAAAGTTTAGGTGCCACGGTACGGCCAGTCTGCCCAACCTGGTGAGGGTAACTAACCCAACCGGCATCTACAACTGCCCGAGAGGCAGCCACTGCTCCACCTAATGCCTTGGCCAGTTCCTCGACTAACTTGAATTGCTCCGGATTACCCATACCCCTACCACCGGCTACCACGACGTCTGCCTCGGCCAAATTAGGTCCTACAATATCCTCTTCCACCGTTTCTAAGATCCGCATCCATGGCTTAAACTCCGGTAACTGCACCGGAATCTCTTTGCCTACCCTACCTTGTTGCCTTTTCGCCTCGGCAAAAACCTTAGGTCGCACAGTAGCCATCTGGGGTCGATGCTCTGGGCAGCGAATGGTAGCCATAAGATTGCCGCCAAATGCAGGACGAGTTTGAAGTAGATTACCATTCTCATCTAGATCAAATTCTGTACAATCTGCAGTAAGACCTGTCTGTAAGCGAGTAGCCACCCTTGGAGCAAGGGAGCGGCCATGGGCGGTGCCACCGATGAGGACTATTTTGGGGCGATGAGCCCGCACCAAATCTTCCAACACCTGGGCATAAAGATCATCCCGATATAGCTCGAGCTCAGGGGCCATGGCTAGATACACCTCATCAGCACCGTATTCCATAAGCTCTAAGGAGAGATGCTGAACGTTGTTACCTAAAAGCACACATGCCAGTGGCTCCCCTAGCTCATGGGCAAGGCGTTTACCTTCACTGAGTAGCTCTAACACTACACCGGCTAACTCTCCACCTCGATGCTCCCCGAAAACCCAAACTCCCCGGTCAACCTGATCCAATCGCATCTCCATACACTCTTTCCTCCTGAATTCCTGCGAGTCGCTTGCATTGGCCCCACTACAACGCGCGCAGCTTCTCCCACAGTAAAGTCGCTTGCTCATCGGGCGTACCTGGGAACATCTCAGTTCGTCCATGTCTAGCAGGCTCAAAAGTACGCCACACCCTAGTGGGCGAACCTTTGAGTCCAAGGCGAGCGGGATCGGCCCCTAAATCCTCGGCATTCCAAACAGGGATCTCGGCCTTCTTGGCCCGCATCATGCCCCTCAGACCGGGAATTCGAGGTTCGTTAATCTCTTTGACCACAGTGATCACGGCTGGCAAACCAACTGCCACCACCTCGTAACCCACCTCGGTTAGCCTTTCCACCACGATTTCGCCATCACTTAACTCCCGGATTTTGCGCACCTGTGTCACATGGGGAATATCCAAATTTGCGGCTAGTCCAGGCCCAACTTGGGCAGTATCACCGTCCGCGGCCTGTTTGCCACAGATGATTAGATCCACTTGGTGTAGCTTGTTAATTGCCAAAGCAAGGGTATATGAAGTTGCCAGGGTATCGGCACCAGCGAACTGCCGATCACTTAGTAAAACACCAGCATCTACACCCATAGCTATGGCGTCTTTAAGGATTGCTTGGGCAGCAGCTGGTCCCATGGATAAGGCAGTCACTTGTCCTCCGTGGGCCTCTTTTAGGCGCAGGGCTTCCTCTAGAGCATATACGTCGTAGGGGTTTGTGATCTTGTCTACACCCTCCCGAATCACCAGACCAGTTTCCCGATCGATCCGGGCTTGGCTGGGATCGGGCACCTGCTTAATACACACTGTAATATGCATGCTGTACCTTCTCCTATTTACTATTTGCCTTTGCGGGCCGCTTCTTTGATCAATTCCAGGGCAATAATATTACGCTGGATCTGATTAGTGCCTTCGTATATCTGCGTAATTTTGGCGTCTCGCATCATTTTCTCCACGGGGTACTCCCGCATATATCCATAGCCACCCAAGATCTGTACGGCATCAACGGTGACCTTCATGCAAACATCGGATGCAAAGAGTTTAGCCATTGCCGCGGCCTTTGAGACATCTTTAGCTCCACTATCTACCATCCTCGCCACAGAGTAGACTAAAGCTCGGGCCGCCTCTGTTTGGGTAGCCATATCGGCTAGCATGAATTGGATCCCCTGGAAAGAGCTAATAGGCTGGCCAAACTGAACCCGCTCCCTTGCATAGGCAACGGCCTCGTCTAGAGCCCCTTGGGCTATCCCCACGGCTTGAGCACCAATTCCTGGCCTCGTCTTGTCGAAGGTTTTCATGGCAACGATAAACCCAAGACCTTCCCGTCCCAACAGGTTTTCCTTGGGAATCCTGCAATTCTCAAAGATGACCTCCCGGGTAGATGAAGCCCTAATCCCTAGCTTCTTTTCCTTCTTGCCGAAGCTGAGGCCAGGTGTGCCCTTCTCCACGATAAAAGCACTAGAGCCTCGAGCACCTTTGGATTTATCGGTGACTGCCACCACCGTATAAATCTCCGCCTCCCCACCATTGGTAATCCATTGTTTGGTGCCGTTCAAGATATAGTCATCGCCATCTCTGACAGCCGTTGTGTTCATGGAGCTTACGTCACTACCGGCGTTGGCCTCGGTCAAGGCGAAGGCAGCTAGTCGCTTACCACTGGCGATATCCGGCATGTAACGGGCTTTCTGCTCATGGGAGCCATAAAGTAGTATGGGAAAGCTACCTAAACCACTGGCTGCATAACTAACTGCCACACCACTGCAGGCCCGGGATAGCTCTTCTACTACCAAAGCTTGCTCTAGGACACCGCCGCCTAGTCCGCCATATTCCTCAGGCACCCAAACCGCAAATAGGTCCGACTCACCTAGGAGCTTCATGATCTCCCAAGGGAACTCTTCCTTTTCGTCTAGCTCTGCTGCTACCGGCTTGACTTTCTCCTGGGCGATCCTCGCCGCAAGTTCTCTGATCATCTCTTGTTCCTCAGTAAGAAAATACTCCACCGGCCATCCCTCCTCAGGTACTTTTCTGCGATACAATTGCTTTGAATGGTCTTTAGTATATGCTTCTATGATCAGGTCCTAACTCGTCCTACTTCGTCCCTTGCAGCGAAATTCCTGCCCACCACGACAAAGGCCGCAGCCATCACGGGACTAGCTGCAGCCCTATTTGCTCTTCGTCGGCATAATACCTGCTAAATTAGCCTTAAGCAACACCGATTAGCTGTTTAGCAACATCCACAGCCGTACTGGAATCCGGCGCATAGCCATCGGCCCCAATATCATCGGCAAAGCTCTGCGTTACCGGTGCCCCGCCAACCATGATCTTCACGGAGTCTCTTAGCCCTGCGTCACTTAGAGCCTGGATGGTCTCTTTCATGGTGACCATGGTGGTGGTCAATAGTGCCGAAAGAGCTACATGGGTGGCGCCATGCTCTTTGATCGCTTCTACGAATCGTTGCGGTGGGACATCTACCCCCAAATCAATAACCTCAAATCCTGCACCTTCCAGCATCATAGCAACCAAATTCTTGCCGATATCGTGGAGGTCTCCCTTGACAGTACCGATACATACTGTGCCTAGCCTATCCGCGGCCTCAGCTTCACTTAGCATAGGTTTTACAATGGAAAGCCCGGCTTGCATCGCCCTAGCAGCAATTAGTACCTCAGGCACATAGATTTCATTTTTCTTAAAGCGCTCTCCAATAATGGCCATACCGGGAATTAAGCCTTCTTTGATAATATTGCCCGGTGAAATACCTTCTGCCAAAGCCTGATTCGTCAGCTCTTTAACTTTATTGGCATTACCAACAATCAATGCATCCGCCATTTCCTGTAATACTGCCATATGCTTTCCTCCTTGGCTTTAGTCCCTCGGTTCAAATAGGCATTACAGTCTAATCTTGTCTTTCACCCAGTCTGATCCCTTGGTAGCTTCTTGTTAATCTCGGTACTATCTTGTCCATTAGTGGACAAAAGAGGAAACATCATGGCTTCCATGAATGCTTCTTGAAAATCGGATCTACCGGATAATTCCACATAATCCATGGCATTAGCCAAACGACTAGCTTCTTCTAGATACGCTTCAGAGAGGAGGCAGAGCTTTGCCCCTACCCGAGCCGCATTGCCCACAGAGCGGATTTTACACAAAGGGATCTGGGGCAATAGCCCGATAGCCACAGCGCTCTCCTTGCGTAGATAGTTGCCAAATGCCCCCGCCAACAATAGTTCATCTATATCAGTATCCTCTAGCCCAAGTAACTTCAAAAGTATGGCGGTACCCGCCCGAATGGCCCCTTTAGCTAACTGCAACTCCCGAATATCCCTCTGGCTAATAACAATATCACTGCCCTCTGCAGTCTCATGGGCCCAAGCCACCACAAACTCGTTACCCGCTTCACCCGAGCGGACACGGCTGCTCAATTGCTCCGGCAGGCTGTGGATTTCGGCACTATCCCGCAATCTACCGGTATCATCGATAATATCTACCTTCAGTAATTCCGCGACCAAATCAATGATACCCGAGCCACACATGCCCCTGGGCCGAGTACCCCCGATCACTTGCGTCTCCACGTCCCCATTGATTGTTACTACTTCTATGGCCCCTTCACCGGCACGCATACCCCAGGTAATTTGAGTGCCCTCAAAAGCTGGCCCTGCCGCAGTTGAGCAGGCAACCATCTTTCCGCCGTTGGACATGACTAGCTCCCCATTAGTCCCTACATCGATCATAAGTACCCTATGGGACTCATGGGCCATATTAGTCGCCAGAACTACCCCCACTGTATCGGCACCGACAAAACCAGCCACATTGGGCAAGAAAGTCACAGGAGCGTCGGGATGCACTGTAAGCCCAAGCTGTGCGGCCGTTACATCAATGCGGTGGCTAAACCCAGGCACATAGGGGGCACGGGCAATATAAGTTGGCGATACTCCCATTGCCAAATGCTGCATACAAGTATTACCTACCAGAATCACCCGGGCAATCCGCCTGCCGGCAATACCCGTCCTCTCTTCTAATTCTGTCACAATCCCGTTAAGAGTATCCATTACAGACTTCTGTAAGCGTCTGCCTTGAGAGGTACCACTAGAAGCATATTCGATACGGCTGATGACATCGGACCCGTAGGCCGCCTGCCCATTGAGCCGTGCGGCCACAGCAATTTCCTCGCCCTTATGCAAATCTACGAGACTACCTACCACCGTAGTGGTGCCAATATCCACTGCCATACCATAAAGTTCAGAGGTTGTATCACCGCTTTCAATCGCGACAATCCGTTCTTGCCACCGGGTGATCGTCACTTTATGATCTTGCTTGCGCAAAACCTCAGGTAGTTCTGCCATGGCCCCTAGAGATAACTCAGTAATATCGGATCCGGCTACACTCAACAGCCGCTCCCGATCTCCTTGGGGCGTCTCCAATTCTGGCTTTTTCACAACTAGATAGGTCTTGGTGATATCTGGAGCAAGGGGCACTGTTTGCTCTGCACCTTCTGTGAGGATCTGCATTAACTCAGTCTTACTGGTAGGTATCTCAATTTCAATATCGCCTTGGGGCCGTACATAACAAGCTAGCCTAACACCTCCGGCTAGCTCTTCTTTACTAAGCATCAATTCTTCACTGGCGATCACTTCGTTAGTGGGGCCGTGGACAAATACCTTGCAGCGACCACAACGCCCCCGGCCTCCGCACATAGCCTCGATCTTAATATCTTGTTCCCGGGCAAGCCCCAATACAGTCTTGTCGCCTGTGGTTTTCACCGTCTTGCGCCTTGGCTGCCAGCCACCGTGGCTTTGCTCCTGCCATTTAAATGTTACCTCCATTGCTGTCACTCCATTCCGGGCTTAGATATCTATGCGCGGCATACCACTACAGCAATAGCGTTCTCTCGGCCGCTATTACTGTATTAACAAGGAGTTGGGCAATGGTCATGGGACCTACTCCACCAGGCACGGGCGTTATATACCCAGCTACATCCCTAGCCCCTTCATCGACATCGCCGCAAAGCTTTCCATCCACACGATTCATCCCCACATCGATCACCACCGCTCCGGGCTTGATCCAATCAGCTTTGACAAATCGCGCCCGTCCGATGGCTACAACCAAAATATCAGCTTGTCGCAAATGGTCCTCAAGGCCTTGAGTTCGAGAATGACAGATTGTGACTGTAGCATTAGCCTTGAGCAAAAGCCCTGCCATGGGTTTGCCTACAATATTGCTACGCCCCATCACCACAGCATTCAAACCAGAGGGCTCAATCTCCGAACGATGTAAAAGCTCCATGATACCCGAGGGGGTGCAAGGAGCAAACCCACCATCGAGGCCCGCCCATAGGTTCCCCACATTAGTCGGGTGAAACCCATCTACATCCTTGGCCGGGTTGATGGCTCGAATCACTGCATCAGTATCCAAATGCCCCGGCAGTGGCAGCTGCACCAAGATGCCATGGACCTTATCATCCTGATTTAGATCATTAATCAATGTGATAAGCTCCGACTGGGATGTGTCTTTGGGAAGTTCTATTACATTGGAATTAATCCCCACTTCCCCAGAGGTTCGTTGCTTGGAGCGGACATACGTCTGGGAAGCGGGGTCATCTCCTACCAAAATAACGGTTAATCCCGGGATAATGCCCTGTTCCCGTAACCCATCAACTCTGCCCTTTAGATCTCTACGAATATCTGCGGCTATACTCTTGCCATCAATTATTTGGGCCCCCACTGTAATACCTCCTGTGCGATATATCAAAAATAGCGATTTGCGGCCAGCGTCTGACACAGGCGTTAGGCCTTGACCTTCTGTGATAGCTACGCTTTAGTGACAACAGTGGCTTTACTAGTCTTGCGCTGCAAGTAGTTTGCTATAGCCCTTGCCGCCCGTTTGCCTCCACCCATAGCCTCAATCACTGTAGCGCCACCACTAGTTACATCACCAGCCGCGAAAACTCCTTCTCTACTGGTGGCAAAGGTCTCTGAGTCCACCCTTATGGTGCATTGTGGCCCAATCTCTAGACCAGGTGTTGTCCGAGCAATAATGGGATTTGGGCCCTGACCAATAGCCATAATCACGGAGTCAGCGCCTAACCAGTATTCCGACCCGGCCATAGGTTCTAGCCGATGGCGTCCATCATCATCTAAATCACCAGGGATCATCTTGGCACATTGTACTGCTTCCACCCAGCCTTCATCTCCACCTCTAATTGCCACTGGAGATGTGGAAAATCGAAAGGCAACACCTTCTTCTTCGGCATGGATAACCTCCGCTAATCTTGCAGGAAGCTGCTCCCGGGAGCGCCGGTAGACTAAGGTAACCTGACTGCCCAATCGGCGGGCAGTGCGGGCGGCATCCATGGCTGTATTGCCACCGCCTACCACAATCACATGCTGTCCCAAATAGATAGGAGTATCTGCCTCCGGCAAATAAGCTTTCATGAGATTGACTCGGGTGAGAAATTCATTGGCTGTATAAACACCATTCAAATCTTCCCCAGGAATGCCTAAGAATTGTGGCAGACCTGCTCCTGTCCCCAAAAAAACAGCTCCAAATCCTTGGGCAAACAGATCTTCAATGGTGTAGGTGCGCCCAATCAAAACATTGGTCTTGATCTCAACACCCATAGCAGCTAAGGTAGAAAACTCATGGGCCACAATCGCCTTAGGTAAGCGGAACTCAGGGATGCCATAGGCTAGAACCCCTCCCGGGGTGTGCAAGGCTTCAAAGATAGTACAGCCATAACCCAAACGGCTTAGTTCGGCCGCAGCTGCTAGGCTAGCAGGGCCTGACCCAACCACTGCCACCCGCCCCTTATTGAACAGAGGACTCTTTGACGCCTGCTTGGATGCCTGCCCTGCTGGGGAATCTTGTTGCTCTCTTCCCCAGTCGGCTACAAACCGCTCCAGATCACCGATAGCCACCGGCTCCCCTTGGCGACCCAAGACACATAGACTTTCACATTGAACTTCCTGAGGACAAACGCGCCCACAGACCGAGGGTAGGCTGTTTTCTTGGTGAATAATAGCCAAAGCACCACCGAAATCCTCTGTGGCCACGGCCCGCAAAAAATCCGGGATATCAATGCCTACCGGGCACCCCTTCACACAAGGTCGCCGCCTACATTGCAGACAACGGGAAGCTTCCTTGATGGCCATCTCGGCGGTGTAGCCTAAGTTCACTTCAAAGAAGTTCTTCACTCTCTGCTCAGCCGGTTGCACTGGCATCTGCATCCGAGCAGGCCTCGAAGTAGGGGGGTGAGCCGCTCCTATAGAATGCTCTGTTCTTGACATTGACAACTACACTCCTTCCCATCGGAGGGGGCAACCTGCCCGGAGCGTTCATGGAGGCGGGAGCGCTGCAATAAAGCCTCGAAGTCCACCAAATGAGCGTCAAATTCCGGCCCATCTACACAACAGAATTTGATCTCATCTCCGATCCGTACTCGGCATGCACCGCACATACCAGTCCCATCCATCATAATGGTGTTTAGACTCACGACTGTCTTGATGTCATAGCGTTTAGTCAACTCGGCTACTGCCTGCATCATAGGAATCGGTCCAATAGCAATCACCTGATCCAAGTACGTCCCATCGTCAATCACTTGCCGCAGAAGATCTGTCACAAACCCTTTATAGCCATGGCTACCATCGTCGGTAGCTACCACAAGGCGCTGACTAACTTCTGCCAATTCCTCTTGGTAAAATAAGTGCTCCCTGCTCCGAGCACCTACTAATGTTATGACGCGATTTCCCACCCGATGATGCTCTCTGGCTTCAGGATAGATGATGGCCGTTCCCACCCCACCGGCTACACAAGCCACTGTACCGACAGGCTCAATTAACGCTGGATTTCCCAAAGGGCCCAATACGTCCTGTATACAATCCCCAGCCTGTAGTTGGGCCATTTGCTCGGTTGTGCGGCCCACAGTCTGCACAACAAGGGTAAGGGTCCCATCCTTCGCATTCCAATCGGAAATACTAATGGGAATGCGCTCTCCCAATTCATGGAGACGCAGAACAACAAATTGTCCTGGCTGGGCTTTAGCTGCAACATCCGGCGCTTCAATAATATATCTATCTATGTTGGAAGCGATGTTAGTTTTTGACAAAATTCTATACAAGCACTGTTCCTCCTGTATGCTCACGTATCCCTGTAGCAATTTTATTACGTATTCTAGTCCTTGATTCAGATACCTGCTACTGTCAAGGGGACAAAAAATCAGCGGAGAGTGGCCTCCCCGCCGAATACCGCAAGTCAACTACCTATTGGCAAACACCCTAAGCTTAATGTCTCAATGATCAGTCAGTCCACCAAGCCGCTTCCATGGTCTCCTCCAACACGACCTGCTTCAAGAAGTCCACAGCTTTGCCAAAACCCTCGTCTATTGAGGTCAAAGCATCTTCATGCTCAATACTCAGAACGTAATCATAACCCACTAATCTGAGGGCACTTACCATATCCTTCCACACTTCATAGCCATGTCCGTAGCCCACGGTTCTAAAGAGCCAAGAGCGCTTAGTCATATCGGTATAAGGGACGATGTCAAGATTACCATTGACAGGCGAATTCCAAGAGTCGATTGCAGTATCCTTAGCATGGAAATGGAACATGGCATCTCTCTCACCCAGATATCGAATGGCCTTCACTGGATCGATGCCCTGCCAGAACAGATGGCTTGGGTCGAAGTTCGCACCAATAGATGGACCTACGGCATCTCTTAGCTTCATAAGTGTGTAAGGGTTATATACCGAGAAACCGGGATGCATTTCAAAGGCAATCTTGTTTACCCCGTGGTCGGCCGCGAACTTACTCTCCGCTTCCCAGTATGGAATCAGTTTTTCCTCCCATTGCCAATTCAGGATCTCCAAAAAATCAGTGGGCCATGCACAAGTTACCCAGTTAGGATATTTGGCACCTTCATGATCTCCGGGACAGCCGGAAAAACCCGTCACAATCTCTACACCAAGTTTTTCGGCAAGGCGTATAGCATTGCGCCAATCCTTATGGAACTGCTCTGCAATCTCTTTTTGAGGATGGAGAGGGTTACCATGGGCACTTAGACAACTAATAAACATACCCCGATCATCCAGGGCCTTTTTCCAATCCTTCAGCTTTCTATCGTCGGCGAGCAATACTTCGGGGTCACAATGGGATTTTCCCGGATAACCGCCACAACCTATCTCCACCGCATCAAGGCCATAGCCCTTTATCTTGTCCAATGCTTCAGTAAAAGGCAATTGCCCATACAAAACTGTCAAAACGCCAATCTTCATGCTGCAACCTCCTTGGTTCGTTCTTGCATCTACACCTAATCTTTATTCTTCGCCAATAGGCCCTCTATTCCTCCCGCTTTCTCCCATACTGTCTCCAGCCGTACCAAGTTAACCAGACCACTCCAACCACTACAACAGATCCCATGGTAAGCAAATTGAAATAGCGTTCGATAAAACCTACGACTTCCTGTCCGTAAAGCATTACTAAGCCCGCTTCCAGACTAAAACGAGCACCCCGGCTCAATATCGACGCGAACAAAAAGGTATGTAGCCTAAGCCCAAAGGCACCGGCTGAGACAGTAAAAACCTTGTAAGGTATGGGAGTAAAACCGGCTATCCCCACTGCCCAAAACTCATAGCGCTTGTAAAGGCATGCCACCTTTTCTAACTTGTCTTTGGAGGCGAGCTTCTCCAACAAGGGCCTTCCTCCCCACTGGCCGAGGAAATACCCGATCACCGCCCCGATCACTGAACCTGCCGTAGTAATACCAGCCAATAACATACCCCTGGCAGGATCCAATAATACCAAGGGTACTAGCATGGTATCCGGTGGCAGAGGGAAGAAAATCGATTCAATGATCGATAGAACAAATAGGTTAGTTGGATTAACAACCCCCGTCAGATAACGTAACCACTCTAGGATTACCATTAGATTACCCCTAGCGTTGACCTTAGCGAACCCAAATCCACGGGCCGCTTTCTTATTATTACTCCCCAGCACTTTGAGCCATGCCTATCTTTAGATAGTGTGGCTCCCACGGGCCTTGTATAATCTCAAAAAGGCCACCAGTTTCCCGGTGGCCTTGAGTCTTGGTGCGCCTAGCAGGACTCGAACCTGCGCTCCCGGCTCCGGAGGCCGGTGCTCTAATCCGCTGAGCTATAGGCGCCGATGTTATCAGCTACTCTGCTATTATAGCAGAGACTCCCCCCATTTTCAATACCCCAGGCTATGCGGTATGCGCCTAGTTTACTCTATTGCATAGCTCGGCACCCTATGACATAATATTACCAAATAGCACAAAAAGGCGGTGCCCCGTGTACATTCCCCATGAGCAATTAGTTGACATGCTGCAACGTTTTGTGGCCATACCTAGTATCAATCCAGGCTTTGCTACCCCAGCAGATGATCCCGGGTATTTTGGCGAGGAGCGTTACGCCCATTACCTTGCTGAAGAATTACGGCAGATCGGCTGTGACAAGGTCTGGCTAGAAGAGGTCTGTCCCGGTCGACCCAATGTCATGGCCCTTATATCTGGAACTAGTGGCTCCCACTCCATAGCGCTACAAAGTCATTTAGATACGGTTCAAATCGCCAATATGACCACCCCACCATGGGGCCAGCTACAAGGCAATAGACTATACGGCAGAGGCAGTGCAGATCCCAAGGCCAGTACAGTGGCCCAACTGGCTGCCCTCAAATACATAGCTGACAAGAGGCCGGTAGCCGCTGATGTTTATTTCATCGGCACAATCGATGAAGAGTACACCGCCAAGGGTGCCCTCCATGTTGCCGATAACTACCAATTCCACGGTTGCATTGTGGGAGAGCCTACTAATCTAGCTCCGATAGTTGCCCACAAAGGTGCAGTCCGATTTGAGCTCATTGCCGAAGGAGTCGCCTGCCATAGCTCCAACCCCCACCTTGGTCAAAACGCCATTTTGGAAATGATGTCGCTACTAGCCACATTTCAGAGTCCCTTTACTACATATACGGTGAGCCATACCCATCCCCTCACCGGCGATGCCACTTGGGCCCCTACATTAATAGATGGTGGGGAGGGGCTTAACACCATCCCTGCCACCTGTCGATTGGGAATTGATCGACGCTTGGTCCCCGGCGAAACCCCCGAGGGGATCTTGGAATTTGTCGATGACTGGCTGACCCACAAACAGCGGGAGGGTCACCCGTGGCGGCGGGGCAGGGTTTTCATAGCCGAGCCTCCCTTTGAGGCCGACCTAGAAAGTCTTCTAGTCAAGGCATTACAAAACTCCCTGGAAAGTATAGGACTAGATGCTAGACCTCAAGGGGTGGCATATGGCACCGATGCCAGCAAAATCGCCAAATCAGGCACGCCCTGTGTTGTATTCGGCCCAGGTAGCATTGCCAAGGCCCATAGTGCTGACGAATGGGTAGATGTCACTACCATGGGCCCGGCAGCCGAGGTGCTTATTGCTACCATTCAAAATCTAGATCAGTATCTACAGAAAGTGTCACAGGCTTAGCAGTGAGCTAAGCATCGGGATAAACATCAAAGATTACCCACTACAACTATGTGGGATCTGGCCAAGGCCTGTGCGCTTATGTCTCCGATGACTAATTCGGTAATGGTAAGCCCAAAATATCCCTCGCCACAATCACACCACTAGCCGAGGCCTGCATAAGGCCTCTAGTTATGCCGGCACCATCGCCGATAGCATAAAGACCCGGCAGCTCTGTGGCCATATTGGGCTTGACGGCTACCTTGGCGGAGTAGAACTTGACCTCAACCCCATAGAGCAGTGTATTTCTAGAATAGATTCCCGGTACGATGTTTTCCAGAGCCCTCAAAGTCTCTACGATAGACATCAGATACCGATGGGGCAACGCATAACTTAGATCCCCGGGTACGGCGCTAGCCAAAGTAGGGATGGTAGTAGATTTCTTGAGGCGATCTCTATCGGTCCGGCGCCCACGCAACAAGTCGCCCAAGCGCTGAACCATCACACCGTCCCCAGTTAGCATGTTAGCCAATCGGGCTATATATTTGCCATATTCTATTGGCTCATGAAAGGGCTCGGTAAATGATGTAGATACCAAGAGAGCGAAATTGGTGTTGCCTGTACGTAACGCCGGGTCATTATAGCTATGACCATTCACCA
>JAAZMF010000128.1 GCA_012798955.1 Bacillota bacterium
ATCACCCTAATGGCCGCCTCCCGAATGTCCTCTCGCTTGTCTTGTCGCGGAGCCATGATCCCCTTCCCC
Organism: Bacillota bacterium; assembly: GCA_012798955.1. Lineage (GTDB taxonomy): Bacteria > Bacillota > Limnochordia > DTU087 > DTU087 > JAAZMF01. The sequence continues at coordinate 70 of JAAZMF010000128.1, forward strand.
CCTTTCGTCTGGCCGCAGCCTTTTCAAGGTCTAGGTGAGTGAGGTCTCACTCACCTAGCTATTATAAACAAATCACGGAGTCCCGTCAACTGCTTACATGCGCCCAACAAACCAAGGTATTATACCCCAGGAGATTATCATCCATACAACCCTAAATCGTGGATAACCACTCTCCCCTGATGGGGTCCTGTCAATCCTTTGGTCCGTCTTCTAACGACTGTGCTAACTGATCGTACAGAAGCTTAGCAAGACCTGTATCCCCCGACTTGGCCATTAATTCCGCCCACTCTTCATCGAGCATGCCTCGGAAGATCTCCTCTGCCTTGCTTTCAGACAAGATACCCTCCCCCCGGGGGATGGTACGTTGCATGGTGGAAACAAGTTGATTGAGAAAAAGGCTCTCTAACTGCACCGCTGCATCCCAGAGTTGCCGCCTTTGCTCTTCTAGACTAGGCCCATTGTCAGCCTTAATCCCAAAGCCTGCTTGACGCTGAACGACTTCTAGCTGATCATCGACCCTACGACTAATCGCGGCGTCCATGGCGCCTTGCAGATGGTCGGCAAAAACACTTGATACAGACTGGCTCTTAGCTGTATTGTCAAGAGGAGCTTTGTGCTCCACCTGATAACCCTGTGGGGGACCCAGTCTTATGCCATTGCTGTTCATACCCACCGCTAGGCCAGGAAAATGGCCCAGCCCACCTCCTTGATCTACACATAAGGATTACTGCGTTCTAAGGCTAAGGGCTGGTTGATCTCAGCTTGGTCCTTAGTGCCCCGCTAGATGATCTCAAGCTGCCCATACAATGCTCCTGCTTCCTTAATGGCCTGCAAGATAGCGATAATATCCCGAGGCGACGCACCTACGGCATTCAGCACATTTACTAGATCGCCGATGGTAGCACCCCCAAGCAGCATCAATGGCGCCTCTTCTTCGTGGACCTGTAAAGATGTGCTTTCCTGGATAGCGGTTTCCCCCAATGACAAAGATGGAGGCTGCACTACTTCCCGCTGTGTGCTGATGGTGACACTAAGATTACCATGGGCCACAGCGACGGTGGCAATCCGTACGGCCTGTCCAATTACTACAGTGCCTGTGCGCTCATTGACAACTACCCGGCCTGCTGTATCCGGCGTGATCTTAGTATCTTCTACTGCCGCTAGAAAACCGATGATATCATCTTGGTAAGCCGCAGGCACAGTCAACATTACTGAACTGGAATCCAGGGCCTCGGCTGTGGCAGTCCCGAAAGCTTCGTTAATCCCCTGGGCTGTCCGAGATGCAGTCGTGAAGTCGGCATAGTGCAAGATCAACCTTAGCCGGTCATCTCGCATGGTGAGAAATTCACCGGCCACTTCCCGCTCAACTATGGCTATATCCGGCCCTCTAGCGATGGTGGGATGGTTTTTTTGCGTTTGGCTTCTACCACCCTGAACATTGAAGCCGCCAATGGAAAGTGGTCCTTGGGCCACGGCATATACCTGATTGTCCGCTGCCTGTAGAGGCGTCTGCAAAAGGAAGCCGCCCTGTAGGCTCTTGGCATCCCCAATCGATGACACTGTCACATCCAGCCGATCACCCACCCGAGCAAAGGGAGGTAAGGTAGCAGTCACCATTACTGCGGCGATATTGCGGGAACGCAAGTCCTGTGGATCCACGCTAATCCCAAATCGGGATAGCATATTGGCGACCATGCGCACTCCAGCCCCTCGCCCATCCCCAGTGCCATCCAGGCCAACCACTAGGCCTAGCCCTGTCAGCTGATTGTCCCGAATGCCTTCAAACCGGGCAATATCCTTGATTCGCACACTGGGATTTACCACAACGGGCATAGGCGCATCCGGTGCCTGCGCCTTAGGTAAGGCCTGGCTCTCCACTTCTTCTACCCATTCAACACTATCTCGTTCAACACCATCTACCCCACTAGGTAGAACATCAACTTGTACCTGAGGCACTTCCACCTGCGCCTCTGGTGCTAGCTCCTGGGCATGGGCGTACCCAAAGTAACCTACACCTACAAACACCAAAACAAGTAGCAATATGACAGAAACCCTGTATCCCCTAGGGGTCTCGCAAATCATAGGTCTTCCACCTTCCCTGGATATGGCGGCGATTATCTTAGAAGAGCCAGTTCAAAATCTGGGTTAGGATGCCGGGTTTGTGATGACTACCCAAAGACCCGGAACCCTGATAGGAAATGCTAGCATCGGAAACATAGGTAGATAAGATGGTATTGTCCGGCGCAATATCACTGGGCCGCACGACACCTCGTACGACAATCTCCTGATCTTCCCGATTCACAGTTATTGTTTGGCGTCCCTCTATCACCAGATTGCCATTGGGCAGCACCTCCACAACCTGACTGGTCATCTTAGCGGATAGACTGCCTCCTTGCACATTTTGCCCACTACTTTTCCGTCCATCCTTGGCGCCGGCCTTGGCAAGAGGGATAAAATCCAAGATACCCACACCGGGGCCAAACTCCACAGAGCTATCTTTGCCAGTTGAAACCTGAGCCGATTGACTTGCTTGTGTGCGCTCCACGATGATAATCGTCACCAGATCGCCCACATTCCTGGCAGTTAAATCCGCAAAAATCGATGGCTGGGTATCCTGCCACAGTGATGCTGCACTAGCTCCAAAGGTCACCAGCAGACAGGCAAAGATAACCCCCAAAGCCAACTTACAACTTAAGCCTCTGCAGTTGTTTCTAACAGACATCCTTACCATGCCGGTCCCCTTCTTTGCCGTAATGCAACTTCGTAAATCCCCGTCACTACCTAAGGATAAAGCTCGAGCATAACGATGCCACTATCTACTACTTTAGCTATTACTTCCCCATGGGACTGGGCATTTTCCACCCGGATCAAATCCCCAAGCTTGCCGGCCTGTAGGGCTATCCCCTGTACCTTGACAACAATAGCACCTGAGCGAGCTTCAATAATAACTCGCTCCCCTTTTTCCACAATAACCGGCTGCATCGCCCTACCCCCACGATTTGTAGGCATCAAGGCATTTGCATCCCTTACTTCTGCCCGGGCTTGAATAGTCCGATGCCGTTCACCATCAACATAAACATCGACACCGATGCGATAGGTGCCAAGCCTTGTAGGCATATCGCCTACCCTTAATTCCAGATCCCCCAAAGGAACGGCCAAAGGCAACCCATCCCCTGCCTCCACCGCCACCGAAAAACCATCTTTGGTATCTTTTTGGAGCTTAGCCTGAACCGCCTCAACTACCATCTCAGCCGTCACTTCTTGAGTGCGGGTCATTACCTTAACAGACCCACTAGGTGGTGAGATGAGCAAAACTGAGCTGGGATGGATGCCAGCTTGTCGGAGACGGACCTCAATATGGCCTACCGCGACCTGTCTTGAATTGCCGGGTAACGGAGCTCTACCCACATATATATCGGCAAAATCAATGCTGGTCTTCCCATCTCCACCATCATCAACTTCTATCTCAGCAATATCGCCCAATACGATGGATATACCTGCAACTTCCGCCTCCTGCCTCAGGCGTATAGTAGCCAATGGCTCGGTATTTGCAGACACTAACCCCGTCCACCCAAGGCCCATAATTAGCACCAAGGTAGTCGTTAGCACAATTAGGCCCTTGACGTCTCCAATCGTCAAATAACTGCTTAGGCATGCTAGATTCATCTTTGCATGCTTGGCCTTTGCCTGCCTTATCCCCAAGGGCCTCACCTCCTGGCCACCGATCCCGACCTATCTAGCATGAATCATTTCCAAAATTACCTTCTTAAGTTGTTAGCAGTCTGAAGCATATCATCAGAGGCCTGAATCGCCTTGGAGTTTGTTTCATAGGCCCTTTGAGCAACTATCATGTTCACCATTTCTTCTACCACCTGGACATTGGACATCTCTAGGTAGCCTTGAGCCATGGCACCTAACCCATCAAGACCTGGTGTCCCCTCAATGGGATCCCCAGAGGCTGCTGTACGGGCCAATAGATTTCTGCCCATACTTTGTAGACCAGCTGGATTCACAAATCGGGCTAGTCGGATCTGCCCCACTGAAGTCTGCTCACTGGCCCCGGCATTCAATACCGATACAGTACCATCAGTACCGATATTTACACTTACAGCATTTTCGGGAATAATAATCTCCGGCTCTAGACTAAATCCGTCACTGGTAGACAGACGACCTTCACCATCTCTTTTAAAGGAGCCGTCACGGGTATACGCTATGGTGCCATCGGGCATCAATATCTGGAAAAAGCCATCACCTTCTACGGCCAGATCCAGGGGGTTATCTGTCTGACGAAATCCTACTTGAATAAAGACTTTCTGAGTAGCCACAGGGCGAACACCGTGACCTAGTTCGATACCGGTGGGGATCTGTGCTCCAGCGGTAACAGGGGTACCAGCATAACGCACAGTCTGGTATAAAAGATCCTGAAAATCTACCCTACTTTTCTTAAATCCCGCGGTGTTAACGTTAGCTAGGTTATTGGCAATAGTATCAATATTAAACTGTTGGCCTACCATACCAGACGCGGCCGTCCATAGAGAACGCATCATGGGCTTGTCCTCCTCGTATACGCCAGATATGGTTGGGGTCTCCCTGGGGCCGCGTCCATCGCTCGGCGACCCTTGGCCTCTGCTTAGCAGTCCTGCCTTGTCCTGGTTCTCTCCCAACCTATAGCGTAATCCTAATTTTTGTTTTAGACATTCAGTTCATTGACCAACTTGCCCAGTGTATCATCCGCGGCTTTGACAGCCTTTTGATTGGCCTCATAAGCCCGCTGCACGTTGATCATCTTTACTAGCTCCTTGACTACATTCACATTAGATTGCTCAAGGCTCCCCTGGGCAACTGTGAACTCACCCGCAGCAAGAGCCCCTGCCTCAGGCGAAGCTACGAAATACTGGGCCGCATCCCGTTGTAAGAGTTCCGGTGCTGCAAAAGTAGTGATAAGTAACCTATCTACAACTACATCATCTACATAGATCAGCCCAGTTGCATCGATATCCACCTTGCCACCTCGGATCCTAATTGGACCCCTGGTGCCTAGTACTTGATCACCATTAGATGATATCAGCTCACCATCGGCATTAAGCTGGAAAGCACCGTTACGTGTATAACGACGACCATCCCCGGTGTTTACGGTAAAAAACATATCCTGCTCCAATAATGCCACATCCAGCGGGTTATCCGTTCGACGCAAAGCTCCCACAGCAAAGTCAGTGTAAGTACCGTCAATTGTGACACCTAGCCCAAGACCCCCGATGGGAACGCTACTGGTACTGGGACCTAGACCCTGCCTCTCCACTCGATGAATAAGTAGCTCTGGGAAAGCCCGTTGGGTGGTGTCAGTCCGCCTGAAACCTGTTGTACTAGCATTAGCTAGATTGTTAGCCACAACATCCATCTGGTGTAAGCCCACTATCATACCTGAGGCACCGGTATATAATCCTCTTAGCAGTTACGCCACCCCCCTTCATCTTCTTGTTTGTTACATGGTAGGTAGGGCTTGTCCCGCCCACTTGAGTCTGAGTGTCGTCTAGCGTCATCAATAGCCTCGCTCTACCGACCTACCGACAATTTCTGCCAATTTGTACAGGCTTTCTACATGTAAAGGGGAATTCCTTCTTCATAGACAAAAAGGGGGGCAAATTCGGGATTTCCCTTCAGCAACATCATTTCAAGAGCTCTGCCTTTGCTTACGATACTTTTTCTTAGTGGCTTCACCCCCCCTAATGTGCCGCTCCGCTTTGTTTTGCTCAAGCACACCCTTAACTTGTAGAGCCAATTCGTCATTGATCCGGGGTAACCGCTCTGTCATATCTTTATGTACCGTACTTTTGCTAACTCCAAACACTGCCGCGGCCCGTCGCACTGTGGCCTGAGTATCTATTATGTAAGTGCCGATATCCAGCACTCGTTTGCGAATATAGTCCCTCATAGCCCGATCCCCCCACGGGTTTTTAATTCATGTATATGCGAGGGGGTTCGGGATATTCTGGCCAAAGCCATAACAAAGCAAGACAACGGAAAAAGCGAGGTCCCAAAAGGCCCTACGTAAGGGCTTGAACCTCGCCAAAATCTGCATTCATATCCTTATGTCATAGCCTAAAGAAACCTGGACAGATACCCCAGCTGCCCGCCATGTCTATGGGAGATACATGCGGGGATCAAGGGGAGTGCCTCCTTGGCGAATCTCAAAAATCAATCTCCCCGTCTGACCCTGATCGCTAGAACCGACTAGACCAAGGGACTGGCCTTGCTTGACTAGTTGACCCTCTTGTACCTGTAACTGGGCTAGTCCCCGGTAAACACTCTGCCAATCATCGCCATGGGCTATGGTGACAACCAGACCTTGAATCCGCTCACTTTGTACTTTAAGGACCCTTCCCTCCATGACAGCTTGGACAGAGGCATGTAGTGGAGTAGAAAACTCTACACCCGGGTGAAAACGCCAATCCCGATATACTGGGTGCCTTACCCAGCCGTACCCCACTAAGACTTGCCCTTGAACCGGCCATGTCATCTGGGCCGGATTTACAGCAACTCTTCCATCCGAACCCATGCCGGAAGCTCCTGGGGTAGCACTCCGGAAGCGATCAGCGGTGGTCGCCACTACTTCCACACCAGACTCTGGGGGCGTATAGTCCTCGGACTTGGCGGCAAGCCCCTCTGCCTTGGGTCCTAGCTCCACACGACCGGAGGATGCTGTATCTAGCCCTGTCGGCTCCCCAAGATCATCACTGGCCATCTTGATCTCGGGCTCCATCTCGGCACCTAGGCGATACTCAATGCCTAGATCCCTGTACTGCCTCAATGAATACGCCCGATAGGTATAATTGACAACTGCCGATGCCATAAAACCCAAAAGCACCAAAAAAGCCAAACGCACTGTACCTCGTATGAGCGATTGGCGACCTACCTCCTGCCACCACGTTCCCCACCGATTGCGAAGACGACTAGCCACGTAGTGAAGAAAATCGCTGATCGTGCTGCCCCAACCAACGATCCGTACCCAGATTGTTCTAGGTGTGCGCCTACCACCTGTGCCATCGTTTCTTTTTGACTGTTCGTTCATACCCACCACCTCAGACCTAGCATCTCCCAGAAATTCCTTCCATATACGCCAAAGATACCACCCAATCAGTTTTTTACAGCTAGGGTCAAACGGCCCCCATTTTGGGTGTTTTGATCAGGTACAAACACCATGGTAAAGGCGGCGGGCTCGCGTCGGCCCTGAGACAAATCGGGGGTGTTGCCTAGAAGCTTCACCGCTTCCCCCATCCTTAATGTCTTAAGATCTGCCAGCCGCCAAGACTGTACCCAACTCTCCGGGGTGCCGTGAATAGGTGCTGTCACAAAACCTTGCACTTCCAGGTTGGTTGCCCGGATTTTCCCGAAGCGGCCGGCGGTTGTCGTAACCTCCACCACCTGATCCTTAATGGCCCTTTTGCCTATTTGCCGCTCTGTTAGCTCCAAAAGCAGCATCGTTTGCCCTTCCTGCAGTGCTTTTCCAGTAATCTTTAACTGGCGACCTCGCCTATCGGTTGTCACCCACCTTAGAAACTTGCCATCCCCAGTCTCCTCGGCATCAATTAAACCTTCGGCAGGATCGGCTCCAAGTAGCCGCCCTGCTCGCATTACTTGTGGCTTTAGCTCTGCAAAGGAGTGGGCCAAAGGCAAATCTGCCAATACCTCCACTGTAACCGAATATACTGCCATGTCTATCTCCCCAACGAAAACATCTACGGGGTGAGCAAGGAGCTGTTTAGCCTCAACAAGATACACTTGGTAAGATAGCAGCACCAAAACTAGCCAGATCGCGACTAAGCGCAGACCCATATGTCGCAAAAACATAGAAAAGCCCGCGACATGGCCATAAGACCCGGCGGGCTCCAGTACTTCATCTATTTCAGAAGCATTTTCTTCGAGTAGTAACGCTCTTTCCATCCCCCATCACCTCCACTCATCAGTGTGGTTAGGGGGGAAGCAGTTTATGCATTTGGACTTGGATTATTAGAGATCTTTGAGTGCCCTTTTCTCCCATAATATCTCGGCAATGCGAGGCGCGGCCTGACCGTCACCATAGGGATTCGGTGAATCAGCCATCTTGGCATAAGCCTTCCCATCGGTCAGAAGTTTCGTAGCCTCATCAACAATACGCTGGGTATCAGTGCCAACCAATAGCGCCGTACCAGCCTCAACACCTTCAGGTCTTTCTGTGGTGTCCCGCAACACAAGGACGGGCTTGCCTAGGCTTGGAGCCTCCTCTTGCAAGCCGCCAGAGTCAGTCAGTAGAAAGTGAGATTTCGCCATCAAGTTTGCAAATTCCTCATAGGCAGGTGGTTCAATTAGATTGACCCGGGGCAACTTCCCCAAGACTGACCGAGCTAACTCCCTGATCTTAGGATTTTTGTGCACTGGAAAAACTACCCGCACGTCAGGGAAATCCTCAACTAGCTGACTTACAGCCTGGAAGATGCGCTCCATAGGTAGACCCCAATTCTCCCGGCGATGAGTAGTAAGTAAGATCACTCGCTCATTGACAAAATCTAGTTCCTTAAGTACGGGATTGAAGAAAACATAGTCCCCCTTGACAGCCTCCAAAAGGGCATCAATTACTGTGTTACCAGTGAGAAAAATCCGAGATTCCGGCACACCTTCCTTTGCCAAGTTAGCCATGGCCGGATGAGTAGGCGCAAAATGAAAAGTTGTCATACTACTGGTGAGGCGACGGTTCATCTCCTCGGGGAAGGGATTATACATATCATATGATCGCAATCCGGCTTCTACGTGTCCAACAGCGATCTGCTGATAAAACGCCGCAAGGCTTGCGGCAAAGGTTGTGGTTGTATCGCCGTGGACTAGGACAACATCAGGGCTTTCAGATCGCAATATGGGCTCTAGCCCTTTCAGCACTCCGCAGGTGATGTCTGTTAGTGTCTGCCCGTGGCGCATGATACTCAGATCATGATCCGGTATGATATCGAAGAAATCCAGTACTTGATCAAGCATCTCCCGATGCTGGCCGGTGACGACTACCTTCACGTCAAATCTGCTTCGAGCAGACTGCAAGGCCCTAATCACAGGCGCCATCTTAATCGCTTCTGGCCGGGTCCCAAATACCGTCAACACCTTTACCATAGACCTTCCCATCCCTTCCATCCAGAAAAAACGCCCCCAAACATCGGGGGCAAAGTTCTCTTCCATCCAATTCCAAACCATATGAAGCAAAGTGAGCATAAGACCGCTTCACATCAAGCCCATACAGACCACAAGCGATCATCTAAAGATAATGCTTTCCTTGCTCCTGATTACCTTTACTTTGGCCTGTCCAGCCCCACCTACCGGCAAGGTGAAAGATAATCCCCAGGAACACTACTGTCAAGCCAGTGGCCAGGGCAGGAGGGGCCGTCATGAGTCGGGTCCCCACAAAACCAAAAGCAAAGGCCCAGCCATAGAGAAAAAGCACTGCTTGTTTTTGGGACAATCCCATCTCAAGTAGCCGATGGTGCAAATGTCCTTGATCAGCCTGATACACCGGCACCCCATTCCGGAAACGGCGAACTACTGAACATACAATCTCCACTACCGGTAACCCCAAAATCAGTACCGGTACAGCAAAGGCCACTGTAGCTGCCCCCTTCAATGTGCCTTCCACAGCTAAAGAGCCCAGCATAAGCCCTAAGAACATAGCACCGGTATCCCCCAAGAACAGTGTTGCAGGGCTAAAGTTATACCTAAGAAATCCAAGGGTGCCCCCGGCAAGCGCCAAGAGTAAAAGTGCCACAAACTCATATCCCAATTGATGTGCCACAGAAAAGAGTGGTAAACAAGCGATAACAGCCACTCCAGCGGCCAGACCATCTAATCCGTCTATGAAATTAAACATATTAATCACGGACACAATCCACAACACACTGATGGGAATGCCCCACCAACCTAAATAGATCATACCACCAAATGGATTAGTCACAAATTGGATCACTGTTCCGCCCGCCACTACTGCCACAGCGGCCAATATCTGCCCCATAAACTTCAATTTCGGGCGCAGCTCCCAGCGGTCATCAATCACACCAGTAAGGCCAATAATGATGGAGCCAGCGGCAAGCCCCTGTAGCGATGGGTGATGGGTCCCACTTAGGCCCACAGCTAACCAAAAGGCACCCATAATCACTAGCCCTCCGCCATTGGGCACTGGAACCTCATTCAAGCGCCGGGCATTAGGCTTGTCCACCATCCCTAACTTCCACGCCAAACGGCGGTATATAGGTGTAAATAGCCAGCTAAATACTAATGATATTAAGAAAACGCTAGCATAATCCCCCATAGGGTCCCCCTTCCCCCAACGATTGAATACCCTTTTCTGACAATGTTTCTATACAGATAATTGCATCTTGACACACATAATTCTAACTGTGTTCAGCATCATTGTCAACGGCACCCCAGCGCTCCACCGGTAGCCCCGCCTCACTCAGCAACTCCCTAGCCAGGTCATCGGGATACTCGCCCTCATACACAATCCTCTTGATGCCTGCATTTATCAGCATCTTGGCACAGAGGTTACAGGGCTGGTTTGTGCAATAAAGGGTGGCACCTTCCGTACTCACACCATGGAGGGCCGCCTGAATAATCGCATTTTGCTCAGCATGGATACCACGGCAGTTCTCTTGCTGTTGACCCGAGGGTATACCTAGCTTTTCCCGAGTGCATCCCACATCAAGGCAATGGGGAACACCACTGGGAGCACCGTTATAGCCTGTAGATAAAATATGTTTATTGCGAACTAGCACTGCCCCTATTTGCCGCCTCAAGCACGTAGAGCGCTTAGCCACCAAATAGGCAATCTCCATAAAATACTCATCCCAACTAGGTCGCTGCCCCACTTCCCCTTCAGGCAATCCCACCGCTCCTTTGGCTAAACAGTCATGCAATTCCTTCGGGCTATCAAATCAGAGCCTGAGTTTGTCCAGCCTTTCGTAGATTTCCCTGCCAGATATAAGCACTTTACCATATAACACCTAATATACAGCTACTAGCTATTACTTAGTGCCAAATAGCCGATCTCCTGCATCCCCTAATCCGGGCACAATGTATCCATTGGAATCTAGCTTTTCATCAATAGCCCCTGTGAAAATATCTACATCGGGATGGGCTGCCTGTACTGCCTGAATCCCCTCCGGGGCTGCAATCAGCACCATTAGCTTGATGTTTCTTCCGCCTCTTTCCTTAATAAAGCGGATAGCGGCAATGGCAGAGCCCCCCGTTGCTAGCATAGGATCCACCACGATCAAATCCCGCTCACTGATATCTGTTGGCAATTTGCAGTAATACTCCACCGGCTGCAAAGTTTCCGGTTCCCGGTAAACACCAATATGTCCCACTTTTGCGGCTGGAATCAACTCTAGCATCCCATTAACCATACCAAGACCCGCCCGCAAAATCGGGATGATCCCTACTTTCTTGCCAGCAATCATCTGACAACGGGCCATACCCATGGGTGTTTCAATCTCCACATTTTCCAATGCAATATCCCTAGTCACTTCATAGGCCATTAATAAAGCAGTCTCGTCCACCAGTTCTCTAAATTCCTTGGGACCAGTTCTTACATCCCTGATAATGGCCATTTTGTGCTGAATTAACGGGTGATCAATAAGATGTACCTTTGACATTAGGTCGCCTCCCGCCGCGCGCCCGCAGATCGGCGCGACAGCTGTTTTTCCTACTTTCCTTTTACCAGTATCGCCTCACAGAGGCGCCATGGCAGTGTTCGTCATGGATTTCCCCTAGCCTTTCTGTTGGCTAGATAGACCTCTGCAATTCTTCGCCTGCAACTCATCAAATACCAAGGCCAGATATTCCTGAAGCTCCTTGGCCACTTGGCGATATGTATCCACTCCATACCCGAAGGGGTCGCCAATATTTGGGTCCTCCCCTTGGCCACTAAACTCCTTAACAGTAAATACCCGGTGGGCTAGATGTGGGAACTCACCTTTAATCATGTTTTTATGATTCTCAGTCATGGTCAAAACTAAGTCCACATCTGCCAGAATATCCTCGGACAACTGTCGTGATCTGTGCCCATCAATATTCAAACCCAAGTCCTGCATTACTTCTCTAGCCTCTTGTGTTGCCCAGGCCCCATTGGCGGCGTAGGTGCCTGCTGAACCAATCCTCCACGGACAATTGGCCCCCATCGCCATTTGGCGGAAGATAGCTTCTGCCATTGGGCTTCTACAAGTGTTGCCTGTACAGACAAACAAAATATGCTTGCTCCTAGACAAGTACAGTACTACCCCCTTCTGGAAAGCCGCAGACCCGTGATGGGCAATGTGCAAATCGTAACTTCAACAGGCACGAACTAGGTTCCTCTTGGGAAACGAAATTCATTGGCCAACAATCCTAGATCCCGCGGCCTTGGCCAGTCGATTCATGATGGCAAGGCCTAAGCCCGACTTAGGCACACTTTCCAGGAGAATCCGGGTTACAGTCGTGTTATCTAAATCCCTTAAGCCTCCATAAATGTTGGCTGCTATTTCCTTTAGATCTCCCCGGCTACCCATACAGATGATCTGCCAGCTAGTGGTATCGATGGATTGCTCTTGCCAATACTCCACAGCTTCCCTAGAGACCATAAGGCCTACCTGCTCCCCCTTGGCGACGAGGTCCCGGGCCATTGTAGCCAATTGATCAAATAGCCTTGGTGGTTCTCCCGTAACCAAAAGGGCAGGAGCCTTAGGTGCATAATGCCTATACTTCATGCCCGGCGAAGGTGCCGGCCCATCTAGCAGGTCTTCGGCCGCTTGATGGGAGATAAGCTCCACAGGGCCACCTACTGCTTGCTCTAGATCTTCCTTAGACACGCCTCCCGGTCGTAGGATTATCGGTGTCAACCCTGTGCAATCCACAACTGTAGATTCTACGCCAATGCCAGTCGGGCCTCCATCTAGGATCACATCTATTTTACCCATAAGATCATTGGCTACATGTTCTGCCCGTGTGGGACTTGGCCTACCCGAAACATTGGCCGATGGCGCGGCAAGGGGCACCCCGGTTGCTCGAATAAGCGCTAGGGCTACTGGATGAGCTGGCATCCGCACAGCTACAGTATCTAATCCACCGGTTGTCGTCATAGGCACTATCTTGGTCTTAGGTAACACCAAGGTCAGGGGGCCAGGCCAGAAAACTTCAGCTAAACAAGCAGCCCGGGCAGGGAGTCTGGCCACTATTTGGTCCAGATCAGCTAAATCAGCAATGTGCAATATAAGGGGGTTATCACTGGGTCGGCCCTTGGCGATAAAGATGGAATCTACAGCAGAAGCATCTAGCCCGTTGGCTCCAAGGCCATAAACTGTCTCTGTGGGGAAGGCCACTAACCCACCCTCCCGGAGCACATTGGCGGCTTCTAGAATCTCCGGAGTAACCGCTAGGGCTTCCCCATCATCATAGACCCCTTGAGGTACTTGCCAGATCACCGTTTGCCTATCCATTATCTCCATCGAGCCGTCACCATCCGCTCTCTTGCTCCATAGTCAGCATGTAACTCTATATCCCCGTAACCAAGCTTGGCAGCCATATCCATAACCTGTCGCCCTTGGCCATCACCTATCTCTAGTAGCACACGGCCACCGTCCACCAAGAATCTACGTCCTTCATCTAAAATAGGGCCGTAGAAATCCAGGCCCTCTACACCCCCATCTAGTGCTCCTATAGGCTCGTATTCCCGAATTTCCGGTGCTAGGCCCCCTATGTCACCTGAAGGGATGTAAGGGGGATTAGATACGATTACCCCCACCTTAGATAGAATGGATTCAGGCAAAGCGCGATAAATATCTCCCTCAAAAAGCTCTATAACCTCTCCCACCTGCAACCGCTCTATATTCTCCCTTGCCACCTGCAGAGCCGCCCAAGATATATCAGTAGCATAGATACGAAAATCTTTATGCCCAGCTTTAAGCAGGTTATAGGCCAAAGCTACAGTCACTGCACCGGTCCCGGTGCCTAACTCCACTATATTATTTAGGTGCCAATGCTTGCCATCACTAAACAAGGCAAGCAACCAATCAACTAGAAGCTCCGTTTCCGGCCTGGGGATTAGCACATTTTCATTAACATGTAGATCCAAGGAGTAGAACTCTTTACTACCAGTAATATAGGCGAGGGGCATATTTTGTCCCCGTTTCACTAAAGCCTCTTGATACCGCTCCCGGTCTTTCAAGCTAATAATCTGGTCAGGTCTCATATAGAGCTGAATGCGCTCCATGGCAAGGGCATGTGCTAAGAGCACTTCTGCTTCCAAACGGGCATTGGGGATACCTTCTACAGAAAGATAATCGGCACCCTTACGAATAATCTGGGCAATAGAGGGCACCGCCAAGTCCGTGAACATGATTAGGCCTCCATATATGCCAACTGTTTGGCCTGTTGTGCGGCCTGCAAAGCCTCGATGAGCTCATCGAGATCACCGTCCAAAATGGCATCAATTCGATACAGTGTCAAGTTAATGCGATGATCTGTAACTCTCCCCTGTGGGAAATTATACGTGCGTATACGTTCACTGCGATCACCGCTACCGATCTGACTCTTTCTGGCCTCGGCCTGCTCTTCATGGCGCTCCTGTTCTAGCATATCCAAGAGCCTCGCCCGCAAGATGCGTAAAGCCTTATCCTTGTTTTTATGCTGAGACTTCTCATCCTGGCAAGACACAACTATGCCCGTGGGGATATGGGTAACCCTAACAGCAGAGTCGGTGGTATTCACACTCTGGCCCCCCGGGCCACTGGAACGATAGACATCGATACGCAACTCATTTGGATCAATTTCCATCTCCACCTCTTCTGCTTCGGGCAAGACGGCCACTGTGGCGGTAGAGGTATGAATGCGACCACCAGATTCCGTACTGGGGATACGCTGCACACGATGAACCCCGCTCTCAAACTTTAGGTAACTGTAGGCACCCTTGCCTTCAATCATGAAGATCACCTCTTTAAAGCCCCCGAGCTCTGTGGGATTAGAGCTCATGAGCTCTGTACGGAACCCATGGCGCTCCGCGTAGCGGCTATACTGACGGAACAGATCCCCGGCAAACAGCGCGGCCTCTTCTCCCCCAGCTCCACCCCGGATTTCCACAATCACGTTCTTGTCATCGTTGGGATCTTTGGGCAGAAGCAAGACCTGTAATTCCCCTTCTAGCTTTGCCTTGGCTTCCTCCAAAGTCTCTATCTCAGCTTCTATCAGTTCCCGCATTTCCCCATCCACGTCATCTTCTGCCATGGTACGGGTATCTTTAAGCTCCTGCTCTACCCGCAAAAACTCCTGGTATATACTGACTATTTCCCCTAGATCGGCGTGTTGCTTAGCTACTTGGCCGTATTGCTGGGGATCATTGAGCAAAGCCGGGTCGCTTAATTCCGCGGTTACTTCCTCATATTTCTCCACTAAGGATGCAAGTTTCTCTAGCACAAAACACCCCTCACTCTCTTCAATTCAGCGAAAAGGCAGATCTCCTCTGCGATCTGCCTCACCTCAAACTCATATGAATCCAACCCAAAACGACTCAATCGTGCAAAAAAACCCATGATGCTCGGTGGCAAGGGCAAATCACTATTATGCTCAACTCTTTAGCAATTGCCTTTGCTGACACTAATGGGCTAGACTACCCTGCACATTCCCAATAGATGGGACAACAGCTTCATCTTTGCGCAGCACCGCCTGCAAAGCCGAGATCGCCACCTCTATCTGCTGGGCATCGGGCTCCCGGGTAGTCAGTTTTTGAAGTAGTAATCCCGGTGCAGCTATAACCTCCACCCAAAACGGCGGATTAGGTCGACCAGCTAACCGCACCAACTCATAGGAAATACCTGCCACCACAGGCAAAAGCGCTAAGTGCAATAGCACTCGCTGAATTATCGGTGGCCGCCCAAAAAAGGAAAATACTATTACGCTAGTGAACAAAACGATAAGCATGAAGTTCGTACCACAACGGCGATGGACCGTCGTATATTTTGTCACATTTTCCACTGTCAAAGACTCGCCGGCCTCGTAGCAATTAATGGTCTTGTGTTCTGCACCGTGGTATTCAAAAACCCGGCGTATATCGGGCATAAATGAAATCCCTATGATATAAAGCACAAAGAAGCTGGTTTTGATCAAGCCCTCGATCAAATTGAGGACTACATTATGGGTAACAGCGCTTTGCACGAGCCCAATAATGAAAGCGGGCAAAGCTATGAACAGACCAACTGTCAAGAGTAAGGCAAAGCCGATGGTCAATACCATATCCTTGGCGGTCAATTCTTCTTCCTCTTCTTCGGCGAATTGACTAGCCGAAAAGCTCAAGGATTTTACGCCCATGGTCATGGCCTCCAGCAGAGCCACGGTCCCTCGCACCAGCGGCCATCCCAAAACTGGATAGCGCTGAGCCCATGGTGCTAGATCCTCCTCATGGAAAACCAAGTCATCACCCCGGCGCACTGCAATAGCTAGGCTTTGGCGTCCACGCATCATCACACCTTCGATAACTGCCTGCCCACCGTAGGAAAATCGCTTGCCCATCCAATTACCCCCTTCAACTCCCCACCAATCATTGCTAATCCGCTAAAGGTAGGGAGACCACCGTAGCTTCCGATTCAGCCCGGAATAACTCCTCTAGCTGCCTCTTATGTTGCTCGGGGACGTAAACTAATAAAACATCCCCAGCCCCGATCTCCTCTTCCCCCGCCGGCAGACTAATCGTACTGCCCTTGCGATCTATCCTTAGCACCCAGGCATCATATTTGCGTCGCAAATCTAGTGTAGCTAAGGAACGCCCTTCCACTATTCCACCAGATCTAACTTCCACTCTAGTTAGATGATGCCCCTCATCTAATTGCAGAACGTCTTGCACAGCTCTCCTGGCGAGGGGCTGTTCATAGGCTGAACTAGTCACACTCTTGTATCCCCTAGGCAAGAAAACCCTAGTAAACGCCCCAATCAAAATCCCCAAAACCCATCCCATGACAAGGGCCGCAAACGTTCCGTAAATGGTAGATATAACCACAGGTCCCGCTTGGGCCAAAAACTCCCGAGTAGCCGCTATCTGGTAGGTCTTATCAAATATCGCTAAGCCACCCACAATACCCACACTACGGGAAATCCGGTTAGGTGTCCGCTCAGCTAAGGAATAGGACAATCCAACCGTCAATATGGCGCCTAGAAAAATCGGCATACCAAAATAGACCAATAAAGCCGACAATGCCCCCACAAACAAACCGTATATTAAGGTAAAGGCCGTGGCAGCCGCGTGGGGAATAACGACTTTCACAACGCTTTTCCATACATGCCAACCGCCCCTGACTTGCTCTAAAGCAATCATCAAATCAAAGAGCAAAACAGCCACGAAGATTGCCACCATAGAGGACGTGACTCCAGGGATATTGATCACCGAATAGTACGCTAGACCCGCAGTTATGGCTCGTAATAGCCGGATAAACCGCACCGGCCATTGCTCTGCCATGGTATCTCCCCCCACACCCAGTATCCTGCCCTTCTCAATATTATAGCACATATCCTGAAGCTAAGGTTTCGGATTATTGCTCGAAGGAATACGAAATTCTGCCCATCGCTGGGTAAAACCTGAAGGTAGACGCACCGCAAGGCAAATGCCATCCTCAGTATAGTGCTCTTCCACCACTTGACCCACTGCTCTCATATCTGCTGCAACCGCCGCCTGGTCGTAAGGGATATTATACTCAGCATATGTCAAATCTTCCCCTAACTTCTCCTCTATTGCAGAGAACAACCCCTCCAACCCAGCCCCTGTTAAAGAAGATATGGCAATACTATCAGGAGTCCCAGCCAAAAGATCCGGCAACGAAACAGTCGAGGGAAGCCGATCCACCTTGTTAAATGCAGTAATCAAGGGACGTCCCGCAACACCTAGCTCCTCTAATACCTCGAAAACCGCGCTCATCTGAGCAACCGCGTTATAAGCGGTGGCATCCACCACATGGACTAACACATCAGCTTCCACAACTTCCTCCAAGGTGGCACGAAAGGCGGCCACTAATGCGTGGGGTAGTTTTCGAATAAATCCTACCGTGTCCACAAAGAGAATAGGTTGCCCCGAAGATGGCATAGTAGAGCGACGGATAGTTGGATCCAAAGTAGCAAACAACTGATCTTCAACTAACACATCGGCCCCGGTAATCCGGTTAAGCAAAGTAGATTTGCCGGCATTGGTATATCCAACCAAAGCCACCACCGGCACAGCGTTTCGAGCCCGGGATTGACGCTGCAAATCTCGCTGGGCACGGATTCCCTCCATCTCCCTTTCTAGACGGGCAATGCGCTGGCGAATACGACGACGATCAGTCTCCAATTTGGTTTCGCCCGGTCCCCGAGTGCCAATTCCGCCACCTAGACGGGACAGAGTCGTACCCCGCCCGGCAAGTCTAGGAAGTAGGTACTTTAGTTGGGCCAAATCCACCTGCAACTGAGCCTCACGGGTATTTGCTCGCTGGGCAAAGATATCCAGAATCAATTGGGTGCGATCAATGACCTTCACACCCAGCACTCCTTCTATGTTCCTAAGCTGGGCTGGTGTCAGCTCATCATCGAAAATGACTAGAGGTGCGTCATGGACGTGAATAAGCCCCTTGATCTCCTCAAGCTTTCCCCTCCCCACATACGTGGCTGTATCGGGGTGACTTCTGCTTTGCACCACCATTTCCACTACACTGGCACCTGCTGTATGGGCCAATGCCCTTAGCTCTAGTAACGATTCCTCAGCCTCCATTAAGCCCGCATTAGGTAGTTGTAGTCCCACGGTAATAGCCAGCTCGCTTGTATTTTCCACCATATGACTCTCCCCCATTCTAGGGGCCGCTAGACCCTATTATCTATCACTTCAAACTCCACTATTATTCTGGAATCCACACCCTGTTTCCTTTACTACCCAGCACCCATGGCCCATTTCTATATCTACGATTGCTTTTATTCAAGGGTTTTATGTCGCCTCTTCCCGCCATAACCACCAATAGACCTATGGTATAATATCTCTAGGGGGTGATATGAATGGCAGTGATTATGCACGTGGACATGGATTCATTTTTTGCCTCTGTAGAGCAACGGGATCACCCTGAATTGAAAGGCAAACCCGTCATCATAGGTGGACCAAAAAACAGCCGTCGGGGCGTAGTCTCCACCTGTTCCTATGAGGCCCGCAAATTTGGCGTCCACTCTGCCATGCCTATTAGCCAAGCGGCTAAGCTGTGCCCCCACGGCGTTTTCCTCCCAGGTGACCATGGCAAATACGAACAGGTCTCCCGAGAGATTCACCAAGTCTTTGATCAATTCTCCCCCATAGTTGAGAGCATATCTATAGACGAAGCATTCCTAGACATGACTGGGTGTGAACATCTCCATACTGATCTTGTGGCTATGGGTAATTCGGTCAAAAAGGCCATATACGAATCCGTGGCCCTGACTGCCTCCGTAGGCATTGGCCCCAACAAATTCATCGCCAAGCTAGCCTCCGATTACCGTAAGCCCGATGGGCTGACTATTATTGCACCCCATGAAGTAGAAGATTGGCTGGCCCCCATGGCAGTTAACCGTATTTGGGGTATCGGGGAGAAGACGGCTGAGCTCTTGGCAACTTGGCAGATACGGACTATTCAAGACCTAAGGCGCTGCTCAGAGCCATCACTTGTGCGACACTTCGGCAAACAAGGTCGAAACCTCTATCTATTGGCAAGGGGTATCGATCATCGTCCGGTAGAGCCTGAGACTGAAGCTAAGTCCATGGGCAAAGAAACAACCTTTACAGAAGATGTAACAAACATAGCTACCCTTAGGCAGGTTTTGGCCAATCTCGTAGCCATGGTCGGGGTGCGCCTAAGGCGGCACGAACTGTGGGCCCGAACTGTAACCATTAAGCTACGCTACAGTGATTTTACCACCATCACTCGCTCCATGTCCTTGCCAGAGCCTATCAACTCAGATGATGATATTTTTCGCACGGCAGATCACCTACTACAAGAAAACGTAGCCACAGCTCCCATTCGCCTCATCGGCATATATGTTTCGCAGCTGACAACGGTGGCCCAGAGCTCATTGTTCGCCGATCCGCGCCAAGATAAACTAACTGAGCTAATGGATCAACTAAACACCCGCTATGACCGACCCATCCTGCGCAAAGGTAGGGAGCTTTAGCCCTTAACCACCCTACACACAGAAAGGCAGAAGGGCCAACCCCCATAGGCTGACCCCCCCGAGCAAAGACGCTTTTGTTGTGCTACTAATGCGCTACCATTAGGCACGCTTCTTAAATACCGATGAATCCTTAATATATGGATACCGCTGAGCCTCTAACTCTCGACGAATCTCGCTATTTAGGATCCGGAGATAGGTCCCCTTCATGCCCAACGAGCGGGATTCAATCACATTAGCCGATGCTAGCTTGCGCAAAGCATTGACAATGACTGAACGAGTAATACCGGCTTCATCAGCAATCCGACTAGCAACCAAGAGACCTTCATCGCCCTCTAGCTCGTCAAAAATATGCTGCATAGCCATGATCTCAGAATATGATAGGCTCCTAATGGCAGAGCGTGCCATGCGGCGCTCCTCAGCCTCGGCCTCATCCTCTTCATCAATGGCCGCAGAGATAACCATACCAATGGCGGTTGATGCATACTCGGCAATCACTTCGTCATCAGAGGAAAACTCACCAGCGCTCTTCACAAACAGCAAAGTACCTACCCGACGCCCCCCACCAACAACAGGCACGATCATGGCACAATCTGTACCTAGCATATTACCTGGCTCTTTACCTCCGGACATGGCGCCAACCTTTAGCAAAGATGAGTTTAGATCGCTAGGCATCCGCCCATCATCAATCCAATCTGCATCAAAGGGAGTGCTCTCTGCCTCATCCTCTAAGGAATAGCCGAGAAGCTTACCTTTCTTGCTGATGACATAGACACTTACATCATCATAAGAAACTCGCAATGCTTCCGCGAGATCATTGAAATCCACGGCATTGCCGTCGTTTTGTAGAACCTGGGAAACGTTTTGCATACGATTAAGCAACATAAAGATCCACCCTTTCAAAGATAATTCCATAACATTTTCTATCTAGCTTGAAAAACGTTTAGCAAACGGGATAATAAATAAAGACCACAGAATAATCACGGGGGGCTTTGCTAAACCGAATACACGCCATATAATCGCAATTATACAATCTGAAGCTCCTTGAAGCAAGGGGTTCACAAAGATTTTTTCATAATTGTTACATTTGACCATGCACATGGCATGTATACATTGAATTACTGGGAAAACACGGGATAAACCCATACTTCCCACACCGCTTAAGATAATCTTATAAGAAGGAACGCATTTGGTCAAGTGCGATATTTTGAATTTGCCATACTTTAACATCATATTAACCTAAAGTTAGCGAATCTCTTGATATTCCTGGGAAGATGAAGATATATGACTGACATGAGCTATGCCGATAATGGAAAGGGGACGGTAGGTCACCACCGGGGATTTTGATAACTTCTGATCTTGCGATAAGATGCAGACTAGCAGTCTGTCCCGGCAGGGTAGTGGGGGTCACAGGCTCTACCCCCACAAACTCCGCCCTCATGTTAGAAAACCACAAGGCCCAAAAGTCCCGCCCCTATCATAACTGTGATAGGGTGGACCTTATACCTATATACAGCTACCCCGCTAGCTAGAGCTATGACTAGTGCCAATGGACTAAACGCGGTAAGGCCGTCGGGGCTAGAAGTGATTAACGCGGCCTTAGCGATGAAAAGCGCAGCAGAGGCAATTAACCCTGCCACCACCGGGCGAATACCACTAAGAATGGCTTCCACCGTGGGATGATCTCGAAATCTATCTAGCACCTTGGATACCGCTACTACTACCAGCAGTGAGGGCAAGGTCAGTGCCGTTGTTGCTACTAACGCCCCTAGTAGACCACCTTGTCTGAAACCAACGAAAGTAGCTGTATTCACACCAATGGCCCCCGGTGTCATCTCCGCAATGGCAATCATATCTACGAATTCTTCGGCAGTAATCCAGCCATAGCGGGATACTTCCGCCTGAATCAGGGGCAACATTGCGTACCCGCCCCCCACTGTAAATAGGCCTAAACGGAAAAAGACCCATAACATCTGCAGATAAATCATGGTTTCTCACCCCTAAGCCACGTTTTTGATGCCACGACTCCCACTAGACCTCCGGCCAAGATGATATAAATCACATGGATATTGGTAAATAATGTAAGACCGAAAGCTATAGTCGCCATGACAATCCCGAACATGCTTCTCAGGGATCCTTTTCCAATGCGATAGGCTGCCAGGAAAATCAAGGCTGCCACGGCAGCCCGCACACCATGTAAGGCCTTAGCCACATAAAAGTTCTCTCTGAATTTAGTGAAAAAGCTCGCTATGAACACTATTATTATTAAGGATGGAGCCGTGACCCCAGCGATGGCGGCAATGGCCCCGGGCACCCCCGCGATCCTGTATCCAATGAACGTTGATGCATTCACTGCGATTACCCCAGGAAGCGATTGGCTAATGGCGTAAATATCCAGGATGTCTTCCTTGTCTATCCAGCCCTTGTTATCAATAACCTCTTTCTCAAATAAAGGTAGCATCGCTAGGCCGCCACCAAAGGTGAAAGCCCCTACCCTAAAAAATGTCCCAAATATCTCCAGCAAAAACGACATCTTACTTTTTCGACTTCCGCGAATCCGCATTTCACTTGCTTCAGCCAACCTATAGCCTCCCCGCGTCCTGTTCTACATTAAACTACAAAAATATCCCCATATCGTTCCAATATTCGACCTGTTGCGGGGAATTCCCCCAAGGAAGTCTCGCTTGTAGGTATTTTTACTCAAAATCCAAAGCCTCTTCTTTTAGCCGATATAGCTCCTGCTTCAATTCTTCTACTAACTCAGCATAGTGGGGGTCATGATAGATGTTATTCATTTCCAAAGGGTCTTCCTGTAGATCAAAAAGCTCCCACTCTGGCTGTTTAGGTTCATCAATGCTCCCTGCCGTGCCCAATGCTTCGCCGTAGTAGTAGATCAACTTATACCGCTCAGTTCTCATACCATAGTGGGCTGCCACATAATGATGGGCCAGATGCATCCAGTAACGATAGTACATGGATGTCCTCCAGCCGTCAGGCGTGTCACCTTGGAAAATGGGTCTTAAGGAAGCACCCTGCATATCTTCTGGTATGTCTAACCCCCCGTAGTCCAGGAAAGTTTCGGCGAAATCCACGTTCAAGGCCATAGCCCCATGGCGACTTCCCCCTTCAATCTCCCTAGGATAACGCACCACAAATGGCATCCGCAAAGACTCCTCGTACATAAAGCGCTTATCATACCAGCCGTGATCCCCCAAAAAGAAGCCTTGATCAGATGTATATATCACAATAGTGTCCTGGGCTAGACCCTCTTCATCCAGGAAATCTAACATCCTGCCGACATTATCATCTATTGATGCTATGCAACGTAGGTAATCCTTAATATAGCGCTGATACATCCATTCCTTAAGCTCCTGATGGGATCTAAAGGTAACTGCTTCCTGACTATCCTGAGGCCTTAGAGAAAAACCACTCAAATCCTCTGGTGCAACGATGCTATCCCACAGAGATGCCCCCGCCGGTGGCTCTAGCTTCAAGTCCAAATAGTTAAAATCACACTCTATCCGCATGCGGGCTTCAGCAGCAGCCCGAGATCGATTGGCATAGTCATCATTGAAGGTTTCGGGTAGCGGAATATCGACATCTTCATATAAAGAGGCGTGGGTACTAGATGGGATCCAAGGCCTATGGGGTGCCTTATGATGACAAAGTAACAGGAACGGCTTCTCGGGATCCCTCTCCTTAAGCCAATCGAGGCACAGATCGGTGATAATATCTGTCACATACCCCTGGTACTGGCGTTCCTCGCCGTTATTGATCATAACTGGGTTATCGTAATCACCTTGCCCTGGTAACACGTTCCAGTAATCAAAGCCCGTAGGTGAGCTATGGCCACCCTCACCTAGATGCCACTTACCAACTATAGCCGTCTGGTAACCAGCCC
Source organism: Bacillota bacterium (assembly GCA_012798955.1). GTDB lineage: Bacteria > Bacillota > Limnochordia > DTU087 > DTU087 > JAAZMF01. Next base: position 24,152 of record JAAZMF010000128.1, read on the forward strand.
TTTGCAGTAACTTAGGAAAGGTCTGCTGCCTTCCATCAAATCGATCGTCTAGGGTCTTGATACCGTTTAAATGCCCATGTTTGCCAGTAAGGATTGTGGCCCTACTGGGTGCACATATGGAGTTAACACAAAAACAGTTCTCCAGTAGCATTCCTTCATCAGCAATGCGATCGATATTGGGAGTCTGGTTGATAACGCTTCCATAGCAGCTCATCCCGTGGGCAGCATGGTCATCAGACATAATGAACAGGATATTGGGCCTTTTCATTTCTAATCACCTCGTTATAGAGCATTCCAAGATCAAACCACGAAAAATGGTCTCGGGAGTCCCAGACTTTATTCGTGGATAATTGACCTTCACGCCCCATGTGATTGCTCTAAGATATTCCAGATTGTAACACTAGATTTTCACACATGTGGTATCTATTTCACAAACAACCACTGTTCTCCTGCAACATGTAATCACCTGGCTCTAAGGGGAATTAGCTTAGGATTTCGCCTAGACAAATAGTCTTACCCACCTAGCAGCATCTCAATAGCCCTAGGAGGTTTATGCATGGGGAATCGGGAAAGATTACCATCGTAGCTACTGGCCATACAGCCTACAAGTAACAGGAGGTTGACAAAATGAACAGTGTAGTTCATCGATTTCTGCGCTACATCCGTATTGATACACAAGCCTCGGAAATGTCAGAAACTGTACCTAGCACACCAGGTCAGCTAGAGTTTGGAGCGATGCTGGTAGAAGAGCTAAAGGAACTAGGTCTCGGGAACGCGTTAATTTCCGAATATGGGGTAGTTTACGCGACTTTGCCATCTAACATGGACCAGGATGTGCCCACGGTTGGATTCATCGCGCATATGGACACCAGCCCGGATCTCTCCGGCACCAATGTAAATCCTCAGATAATTCCGGACTACAATGGTGAAGACATCCTCCTAAACAAGGAGCTAGATGTGGTACTATCCCCACGGGAATTTCCCGTTCTAAGAAAATACATTGGAGAAACCCTAATCACCACCGATGGAACCACCCTCTTAGGCGCCGATGACAAAGCCGGTGTGGCCGAGATCATGGCAGCACTCGAGTACTTGACCAAACACCCGGAAATCCCCCATGGAACCATCCGTGTTGCCTTCACCCCCGATGAGGAAATTGGAGCAGGAGTAGACAATTTCGATGTAGAGGCCTTTGCGGCTGATTTTGCCTACACAATCGACGGAGGCATGGTAGGTGAGTTTGCCTATGAGACATTCAATGCCGCTGAAGCCAAAATCCGGGTGCAGGGCTTAAGTGTTCACCCCGGAACAGCCAAAGGGGTAATGGTTAACTCCATGTTACTGGCCCAAGAATTTCTCAATGCTCTGCCTGGAGATGAGACCCCGGCGACAACAGAAGGCTATGAGGGCTTCTACCATCTAACTAACATCAATGGCAATGTAGAAGAGACGATGCTGACCTACATTATCCGAGATTTCCATGGCGATAACTTTGCAAAGCGCAAAGAGTTCATCCAAGCTGTAGCAAACAGGCTCAATACTGAGCATGGTGCCGGCACTTTCACAGTCCGATTGCGGGATCAATACCCCAATATGAGGGAAAAAATCGAACCCGTCTACCATATCGTCGAAATCGCCCTAGATGCCATTAGAGAGGCGGACATTCAGCCCGTGATAAAGCCGGTACGGGGTGGTACAGATGGATCTAGGTTGTCTCATATGGGTCTACCCACTCCAAACCTATTTACCGGTGGACACAATGCCCACGGCAAATTTGAGTTCATACCGGTGTTTGCCATGGAGAAAGCTGTAGAGGTGATCTTGAATATTATTAAAATAACTGCTCGGCAATAGTTACGTAAGGAGAATGCCAATGATACCTCGCAAAGGGAAGACAGTAGACAACTATCACGGGATACCAGTTGGTGATCCCTTCCGCTATATGGAGGACCCTTTGGATCAGGAAACAACTGCGTGGTCCAAAGCGCAGACAAAGACATCCCGAAGTTACCTAGATTCCATCCCGGCTCGTTCTCACATTAAGGACCGACTCACACAGCTTTGGGACTATCCCAAAACCCGAGTTCCCGAGAAAATCGCTGGCAAGTACTTTTTTCAAAGAAACACAGGTCTAGAAAACCAAGCGGCTGTATACATGCAAGAGACCCTTAACTCAAGGCCAGAGAGAATCCTTGATCCCAACAACTTTAGCAGCGATGGCACCATCGCACTTTCCCATATCTCCATTAGCAAAGATGGCAGATATCTAGCCTATGCACGCTCGGAAAGCGGGAGTGATTGGCAGGAAATCCGAGTACTTGATATCGCCAATCAGCAAGAATTAGACGATGTAATCAGATGGTGCAAATTTACCTCAATTCCCTGGCTACCCGACGGCTCAGGCTTTTTCTACACTCGTTTCCCCGAACCTGGGACAATCGCCCCAGAGGAAGCCTCGAATTATAGCAAAGTATACTTCCATAGGCTAGGGACTGACCAAGCCGAAGATGAGCTCATCTTTGAGCGACCTGATCATAAAGAGATGGGTTTTACCCCAGATATTACCCATGACGGAAAATACTTAGTACTTGAGATTTGGATCGGTTCAGAGCCAAAAAACCGAATATATTACCGGGAGCTTGCCGATGACGGCCCCTTTACCCGCCTTCTAGATAACCACGATGCCCTGTATAGCCTAATCGGCCATGAAAATGGGTTCTTTTACTTCCATACTACCAACCAGGCGACAAAGGGGCGGATCATCACCATAGATCTGGCAAACCCGAAGCAGGAACACTGGAAGGAGTTAGTTCCCGAAAGCGATGCCGTGATTGAGCAGGTCATCATGGTTGACAAAAAACTGATCGTGACGTATCTGCAAGACGGCTACAATGTGATCAAGATCTTCGGACTAGATGGAACCCCCCTTGGCTCAGTTGACATGCCGGAGCTTGGAACAGTTCTGGAAATCTCAGGCGGACCGCAGGATCAAGAGTTGTTTTTTAGTTTCACTTCATATCTGCATCCTACCAGCGTATACCGATACGACTTTGTCACCAACCAAGTGACAACCTTTTCACAGCCTGATCTAGATTTTGACACCAGTCAATATGAGACAAAACAAGTTTTTTGTCCCTCAAAAGACGGAACCAATATACCTGTATTTATCACATGCAAGAAAGGCACAGAGCTTAACGGCGAGAACCCCACGGTGCTATATGGATACGGGGGATTTGGCATAAGTGTAACTCCTAGCTTCGACGTTGGTAGTCTGGTCTGGCTTGAGGCAGGCGGCATATACGCTGTAGCTTGCCTTAGGGGAGGTAACGAGTATGGCGAGACATGGCACCAAGCCGGCATGAGGGCAAACAAACAAAACGTATTTGATGATTTTATCGAAGCTGCTGAATGGCTCATAGAAAACCGTTATACTAACACACAAAAACTGGCCATCATGGGCCGCAGTAATGGGGGCTTACTAACTGCGGCTTGCATGATTCAGCGCCCCGAACTATATGGGGCAATAATCTCTTGGGTCCCAGTTACAGACATGCTCCGCTACCACCGATTTACCGCCGGCCGATATTGGATAGCTGAATACGGTAATGCCGATGCATCTCTAGATGAGTTCCGCTTCCTACATGCATATTCGCCTCTGCACAACGTCAGATTTGGCACCGTCTATCCACCGATTCTGATCTTGACAGGTGAGTCAGATGATCGGGTAGTACCTATGCACTCCAAAAAATTCGCCGCCACACTGCAGGCCGCTTCAGGTGGGAGCAATCCAGTCTATTTGCATGTGGAGAGTAAAGCAGGCCACGGAGCAGGCAAGCCCACAGGCAAACTCATAGATGAGGCAGCTGATATCTACGGATTCCTCTGGGATCAGTTACAGGTGGACCCCAAGCATTGCAGAGAATAACCAAGGGTAAGCGCCCATCACAATGGCTTGTCTCAGACTTAAACCCTATAGGCACCACATTGCACTCCACATTGGCGGGAAAGGCGACTTTCCCGCTAGTCCTTCCTTTGCCTGCCGTCCCCAAGAGCACCAGTTGTCAAGCCTTTGGCGGACCCGACCACAATACCCAAGCCGATACAGATGTCAGTTTCCCTTGGTTCGATAGCTAGCTATGTTGTTGCCATATGGGGAAACTTGAAGTCTCCTTTAAGATCAAGCCCTCTGCAAAAGAGATGACCAGAAATCCCACCCCTACTGAGCCTCTCAATCTTGTAATCGCATCCTAGAAAATCTGGCGTAAAGGCGAACTGAATGGTATGGTAACCTTGAAAAGGTAAGCATCTAAGGATCTCTGCTAGAGGTACGTCCACTTCACCCAACACATCGTAAATCATAACGGTATGATTCTCGCCAGTGGCAATCACTACTGTGTCAAGTTGAGGTATATAGTAAACATCATCACGAAATTCCATCAGTATATGGAACCAATTGATGGACTCTGCATCCAGCACATCTAGGACCGCCGAGAAGTGGCGACGATTCCCCACGTGTTTGGCCAAAATCGGGCTATCTATAGGAAGCTTGATACTGCCTTCCCCATGGAGAGGGTGAGACAATCGGAGGTAAGGTTGCACCTCGTTCACTTGCTCAAAACCAAACTTCGGATAAAACCCCAAAACAGTCTCATTGGCAAATAGAAACGCCGGTGTTCCACGGTATTTATCTAGTACATGCTCGATGATCCGCCGGGCTAGACCATGGCCCCGATACTCTGGCAAGGTCGCCACAGCTCCCAGCTGTATGGCTCCAACACGGCGGCCCTCCACCAGCACTGTCATCTTGGTTATAGATACATTAGATATAATCCGTCCATCATGAATCATAGAATAGCATTCGTAACGATAGTCCCACAGATCTTGCCCGTACCATCTATCAAACGTAAAACCAAAAACAGATTTCATCAAGGCGTTCATCGCTGCCTTGTATTCTGTATCGTGCCTATCTCCTACAATGAGTTCATACATAGCGCGCCTCCTCTAAGCTAGCCCCCATGGCCTCTATAGTGACCGGGTACGCCCCACCCCTTGGCCAGCTGTTGGAGTCCGGTGAAGCCCCTTATAGATCGTATAATACATAGCTCCGATGATGACCCCTCCGATAATGTTACCGAGGGTTACCGGAATCGCATTATTGATCAAAAAGCCCCTCCATGTCAGGTTGGCTAAATCAGCAGGATTGATCCCTGCCAGCTCCACATAAAGACCATTGCCCTTGGCGAATATCCCAGCAGGAATATAATACATGTTGGCCACGATGTGCTCGGAGCCGCTGATGACGAATGCCACAATAGAAAAGAATGATGCCAATAGCTTACCCGGTACATCTGTCGCCGAATAGATCATCCACACTCCGGCACATACGAAGATGTTGCACATAATGGCTAAGATAAACGCTTGACTAAATCCCATATTAGTCTTCGCAACTGCAGTAGCCAAAGTGTAGGCCCCAAATTGCCCACCACTCATACCAAGCATGCCACCATTAGCCTGCATCCAAGCTAAGGCCGTAGCTCCGATAAAGTTCCCAGTCAAGACGATGCCCAGATTCTTAATAAACTCCACTAACCTAACCTGCTTGTCCATGACGCCTACAACAATCAGACAGTTACCCGTGAAAAGGTCAGCTCCGTTCAGTATCACAAACATTAATCCAATGGGAAACACCACTCCCGCCACCAATTTGGCCAACCCACTATTGGATACGGCATGGGAAGCTGTACTGGCCGCCAGCGCCCCCATGGCTATATACATGCCGGCCATAACAGCCATTAGCAGTACTTCCATGGAGCGGCGCTGCGTTTTTTGAACAGCAACCCCAATGGTGTAATCAGTGATCTCAGCAGGTGTTAAATATCCTTTAGCCACTTAATGCATCCTTTCCCACCTATAATAAGCGCTTTCAATTATACAACACTTCTCCCCGTCCCACCATCAGTATGCAGCCAGTAGCCAGGGCAAATGACTAAAGCATAGATAAGCAGCATGACAAAGCCAATAACGTCCCTAGTCCCCCGCCCCAACGTGCCAATCCACCGGTAATCTCACCCCACTAATTCCCACGACCAAGGGAAATACCTTCTTCAGTAGTAGCTCCAGGCCCCTCTGTTTCGGCAACTGGATTCTATAGTGCCAATAAAGGACATTACTCTGTATTGGGAGAATGTTCGCTATGGGCGAGAGGGGAAGAGGCGCTATTGGAACACCTTCATAGTACCTAAGGTGGCACTAGAGCCAGTATGAATGGAGTCCCGGGAAAGAGGTGAGTTGAGGGTAGTATAGTTTCACTTTCTCTATGACTTCAAGAGCAATCAAAAGGAGGTTTGACTACCATGACCATCGGCAAAAAGTCTATGACTGTGATAGTCGTCCTAGCCCTGAGTTTGGCCATGACCACAAGTGCCCTTGCCGAAAAAGTGAGCCTCTCCTTCTGGAGTTGGCGAACTGAGGACATGCAGGCGTACGAGCAATTCATCAAAGAGTTCAATGCGACCCATCCCGATATCAATGTTGAATTTGTTGCCTATCGAAACACTGAGTATAACACCATATTAGCCACAGCGTTACAGGCTGGCTCAGGGCCAGACATTGTGCACCTTAGAGCCTATGGTGGAATGGAGCCTTTAGCAAACGCAGGATATATAGCCCCCTTAGATGATAAGATCCCTGAACTAAAGGATTTCAGCCATGAGGTCTTGCTAGGCGCCACCAACCGAGAGGACGGCAGAGTCTATGGTGTACCCTTTGCAGTCCAAACCATTCAAGTACTCTACAACAAATCCCTCTTCGCAGCTCTAGGTCTTGAAGAGCCTCAGACCTGGGATGAGCTAATAGAAGTCGCCAGTAAAGTAAAAGCCGCCGGCTATGTACCTTTTGCCAACGGAGGCAAAGAAGGCTGGACCCTAGAGACTTTCTTTGGAGCAGTAGCACCTAACTACTACGGTGG
>JAAZMF010000003.1 GCA_012798955.1 Bacillota bacterium
CTTAGGGAATCCATTCGGTACCCTCCGTGAACGGCCACTGCCAAATACAACAACCTCCCCTCCTAGTGCAGCTGCCCGGGGTAGGACTTTGTCTAGATAATCACGGATTTTGTCCCAATCAACCTTGGGACCAACCACCTTGATCTCGCCGGGAAGCAACACATTGAAGACTTCTACGGCAAGTCTTGACTCATCCACTACTTCCTTGATCCGCCTATACTGCCCATCGTCTGCTAAGCTCACCATCGTAAGCTCCAAATAATCACAGCCAGCGCTTTCCAGTAAAGCCGTGTGAGCTACCGTAGTACAACAACCCCACCGCATGTGGCTCTCCTCCTTATGTTCCCAAGCATCAAACAACCATCACCGGCACCACCGAACGCTTCAGGACCTCAGTAGTGGTACTGGCGCTTGTCGGCGAACTCGAATCGCTATTGCCCATGAATATTAAATCGACGTCGTGCATAGTTGCCAACTCGATAATCGCTTCTGAAGGTTCTCCGCTACCCACAACAAAATCATGTTCAATATCACTAAAAAGATATCGACTGCCATCATAAATCGATGTCGCTAAATGGGATGTCTGGCCGTTCTGGTCTATGTGTACTACAAGCATCTTGGCGTCTGTTTGCCGAGCAAATCGGGCCGCCTCCTCTAAAGCGGCAAGGGCACTCCCCTTTGAATCAAGGGCTATTAGAAAGCGGAACCGCTCCTCTACAGTCACCTTCGTCGGATCAACAGGCCCTTTGTCCAAGAGTCTAGGGGCCAAAAAACTAGTTCCCAGGGCACCTATGGGCGCGGTTATAGCTATTGCTAGTACAGCAAATGCCAAGATAAGCTCTCCGTTGGGGAGCCCCATGGCCAGCGGAACGGCCCCAATGGCAGCCTGGACTGTTGCCTTAGCCAAGTAACCTACGCTCATGAAGACCTTTTCTTTACTGGATAATGATGACTTAGCCGTGGCCAATAAAATTCCTGGTATGCGCCCAAACAACAAGCCCATAGCTAAAAGCAAAACACCTATACCACCAGCGTCCTGTATCATAGGCAAATTGACTTCCGCACCTATCAAGACAAATAGAAAGATTTCAGCAACCACCCAGACTCTATTTAGCTCACCTCTAATACGTCTAGCCAGAATCTCATTTGTATTAACAATAGCAAAACCTGCTGTCATCACGGCTAGATAACCTGAATACCCCCATTTTCCCCCACAAAGGGCCAGCAGTGTTGCTATAGTCAAGGCCAACAAGGTCTCCTGGGTGGGATTCTTCGCTAAGTTTGTATCATATAAAAGCATGGCAAGGAACCTACCCACAACAAATCCTGCCACCAAGCCACCAACTACTTGCATCAATATAGTGGCAAAGGCCATTGCACCCAGAGCCCTACCACCACCGGCCATATCCAGGACAATACCGAAGACGGTGATAGCCACTACATCACTTAACGCTCCTCCGGCCAAGACGAGATCCGGCAGACCGCTTTTTGCACCCCACCCTTCTGCCTTTAGGCGAAGCATTAAGGGAACCAGAACAGCCGGCGATTCCGCACAGATAACCCAACCTAGTAGCCAAGCATGAACCCAACTCCATCCCAGCAGACTATGGGTAGTCACTGCCAAAACAGCTGCTTCCAAAGTGCAAGGAAGTATTCCCAACAGTAATGCTGTGCTCCCTTGGGCTTTGATTTTGTCTTTGTCGAGCCCCAGGCCCGCCCGAAGTAGGATAACCACCAAGGCCAATACCCGAATATCACTGCTTAAAGCCAGAAGTTCTCCTTCAATCCAGCCAAATCCGTGGGGCCCTAATAGTATCCCGGCCAATAGCATCCCCAAGAGCCGAGGGATGGCCAATTTCCCTACAACATGACCTGCAAAAAAACCAACCAAAAGAACTAGAATTGCCCCATAGAGCATAACAATCTCTCCCAACACAAAATGGCTCCCGCGATACCATCGGTATCACAGAAGCCATCAGCTTTTAATAGCGGTTTGGACATCAAGTCCCGGTGAGCTTCATCACCTAGTAAATTTGCTATTTCAAAAAAGTGGCCCCCCGGTAGGACTCGAACCTACGGCCTTCTGATTCGTAGTCAGACACTCTATCGATCTGAGCTAACGAAAGAGTCCACCAATGACATAAGTTCATCCACGCGTCTCACTATCGTAGCACGATCGATCGAGCCACCCATCTC
>JAAZMF010000129.1 GCA_012798955.1 Bacillota bacterium
ATCGTGATAGAGATGTTCTATGTCACACAAAACATGGGGAAAATGAGTGGTCAGGGGGGGAAGATGGTATTGACACCAAAGGAGCGAGCCGAGGCGGCACTAAGCCTAAAGATACCGGATCGGGTACCCACCTTTGAACTGGAGTTCCAGCTCACTAAGGAGTTACTTGGCCGGGATTATTTGACCCAATCAGATTTGGATGGGGCACCTCCTGCAAGGAGGGAGCGGCTTCTAAAGGAGAATGCCGAGCTGTTTATTGAGGTGGCAGAGGCGCTAGATTATTCGATTATTCCTCTGCAATCCATAAGTGACTTAGACGCTTTAGTCACCATGGCCCGCCACATGCGAAGCCTTATAGGGGACAGATACATGATTTGGGCCCATGCAGATGGCACTTTTGCCATACCCGATGGAGAGCACATGATGGAGTTTGCCTTTTGGCTAGCAGACAAGCCGGAGGAGGTTCATGCCGTGGCACAGGCTAATGTGGATGAGCAGATAGAGCGGGCTAAACAGCTTTTTGATGCCGGGGTGGATAGCTTTATCCTTTGTGCGGACTACTGCTTTAACCAAGGTCCTTTCATGTCTCCTACCATGTTCCGGGAGTATGTTACTCCATACCTAGCCGATAATATCGCAAGGCTCAAGGAAATGGGCGCTTGGGTGATCAAACATACCGATGGTGATATGATGCCGATTCTTGATCAAATAGTCGAGTGTGAGCCCCATGGGTTGCATTCTTTGGATCCCATGGCGGGGGTTGATATTGCTGAAGTGAAGCGGCTATATGGGGACAAAGTGTGCTTAATAGGTAATGTCAACTGTGCCTTGCTCCAGACAGGCACACCTGAAGAGATAGATGCTAGTGCCAACTACTGTCTAGATCATGGTAAGCCCGGTGGTGGGTACATATTTTCCACAAGTAATGTCGCTTTCAGGGGAATGCCTCTGGAAAACTACTTGCGGGTGCATAAAATCTGGAAGGCACGCAGAGCTTATTAGACTCTACTCACCAAGGTATCTGTCAATTACTAAGGCTATGAAGGGCTGAAGGTTATCGGAATGTAGCTTAGCAATCCGATATATCTCTTTGGGGTCGATATCGTGATACAGGTGGACAACGCGGTTACGAAAGCGTGCCATATCTTTGTAGGTTGCTTCTAGGTCTTTGGGGATTAATCCGTGTCTAGCTGCTATCTCAACTATTTCCACATAGGTTTTAGGTAAACCCCAACCTTTGCGTGCAATCACATGGGAACAAAGGTCGAGCATTGCCTCAATGCTAATCTGTAGCATGCGTGTGGCAGCGGCTTCGTAAAGTGGCTCTTCGGTGAACTCACCTTCATCCATAGCCTTGAATCTATCTAGTTCCTTCAGTTGCTGTCGAATAAAATGTAGTTTTTGTCGAATTTTCTCTTGATCGACCATCAGCAAAACTCCTTTCGAAGGCCGATGTCGTAGTCACGATAAAATGCCTTTAGGAAAGGTGCAAAGTCGCAATAACCTCGGATGGTCTGCTCAGTAAAATCTGCTAAGGCAATAGGATCACGAACAAATAGCTTCTCCCCTGTGTCTAGCACTCGCATCTGTAGTGTGATGGGGACTTGCCGAAGGTTGATCACGTTTATGTCGTTGGTTTTCCCGATCCCTACAAGGGTTGCCATTACATCCAATAATCGGGAGCTAGGCCACTGATGGCAGTGGGGCAGAACGGCAAGATCTATGTCTGATAGCTCTGTCTGGTAGCGTGTTCCGTATGAGCCATATAGGATAAGTGCAATTATGTCTTCTTGGCTTTGGATGAACTCAATCATTTGCTGTGTCTGCTCAGGGTCTAATGATAGTTTTTTGGGGTGTTTATCTAGTCTCACACGTTTGCACCTCATTTCAACTAATGTTATGCTACCGACAAATACCAAGATCCTGATTCTTAGGTATAGATAACATTATAGCTTGCCCAAGTCCTCCAGTTAGGCGGGCCCAATATGCTTGAATTTCGCCATAGTGCTCATGTATCCTGCTCACACAGAACTTGAGGAACGATGGCGACGAGAGCGTCGACGGCCACTTGGTATGGGTGAATCTAGAAATTTTTAGAAATCCATACAGAACTGGGTACCGGGATTGACATAGTGTCCCCAAAAGAGGTATCCTTATACATGGTGAAAGTTTTCTCTTGGCTAGGTTCGTGGGGGACGGGCTACTTTTGCGCGTCTTTACCACTCAGATCTATACCATTATTCAAGGAGTTGATAAATGCAATGGCCAAGGTCAAGATGACTATTGATGGTAATACGGCGGCAGCCCATATCGCTTACGCCTTAAGTGATGTGGCAGCCATCTACCCGATTACACCATCATCTAACATGGGCGAAATTGCTGACGAGTGGGCCGCTCATGGTCGTAAGAACATCTTTGGCGATACTCTCAAAGTTGCAGAGATGCAGTCAGAGGCGGGAGCTGCTGGTGCTGTTCACGGTTCATTAGCTGCAGGCGCACTAACCACAACATTTACAGCATCCCAAGGTCTTTTGCTGATGATCCCTAACATGTACAAGATCGCTGGGGAGCTTTTGCCCACAGTTTTCCACGTAAGTGCACGGGCATTGGCCGCTCACGCACTTTCCATTTTCGGTGATCACTCAGACGTGATGGCCTGTCGTCAGACGGGATTTGCGATGCTAGCATCGAGTTCTGTGCAAGAGGTTATGGATTTGGCTTTAGTGGCACATCTTGCATCACTAAAGTCTAGAGTACCTTTCTTGCATTTCTTTGATGGCTTCCGGACATCCCACGAGGTTCAGAAGGTGGAGATGATCGATTACGAGGACATCGCCAAATTAGTGGATTATGATGCCATTAAGGAATTCCGCCAGCGAGCATTGCATCCCGAGCGTCCAGTCCAGCGTGGCACTGCTCAGAACCCGGATATCTACTTCCAGGGTCGAGAGGCAGCTAACTCTTATTATCTAGCTACACCTCAGATTGTACTCGATGTCATGGCCCAGGTCTCTGCCCTTACGGGACGCTCCTATCAGCTCTTTGATTATGTAGGACACCCAGAGGCTGAACGGGTAATCATCGCTATGGGTTCAAGTTGTGAGGCCATTGAAGAGACTGTGGATTACCTAATGGCCCAGGGCGAAAAGGTAGGCGTTCTCAAAGTCCGTCTATACCGCCCCTTCTCTGCAGAGCACTTCCTGGCAGCCCTTCCCAAGACTGTCAAGAAGATTGCTGTGCTTGACCGCACCAAGGAGCCAGGCTCCCTTGGCGAACCCCTATACCAGGATGTTTGCACGGCCTTCATGCAGAAAGACAATCGTCCCGTTATCGTCGGTGGTCGCTATGGGCTAGGTTCCAAGGAGTTTGATCCCTCCATGGTCAAGGCTGTATTTGACAACCTATCTGAAGCCACACCGAAGAACCACTTTACCGTGGGCATCAATGATGATGTGACCAACACCTCCTTAGAAGTAAAAGAAAAGATCGACGCGGCCCCAGAAGGCCTCATTAGAGCCAAGTTCTTTGGCCTAGGTTCCGATGGTACTGTTGGTGCTAATCAGAACTCCATTAGGATTATTGGCGACCATACTGACATGTTTGCCCAAGGGTATTTCCAGTATGACTCCAAGAAATCCGGTGGTGTAACGATTTCCCACTTGAGATTTGGGAAAACACCAATCAAATCCACTTACCTGATTGACCAAGCAGATTTCATCGCCTGTCACAATCCTTCCTATGTGACCCGCTATGATATACTGGATGGGATTAAAGAGGGCGGCGTATTCTTGCTTAACTCGCCCTGGACCCTAGAAGAGATGGAGACCCATCTACCGGCCAGCCTCAAGCGAACCATTGCTCAAAAGAAGCTCCGCTTCTATAATATCGACGCAGTGCATATCGCCGGTGAGATTGGCTTAGGTGGTAGGATAAATACAGTACTGCAGGCTGCTTTCTTTAAGATTGCCAATGTGCTTCCCTATGAGCAGGCTGAGCAGTATATGAAGGAAGCCATACGCACCAGCTACGGTCGCAGAGGCGAGAAAGTTGTCAACATGAACTTTGCTGCTGTAGATCGAGGCTCTAAGGAGCTTGTAGAGATCAAATACCCTGCTACATGGGCTGAGGCAGTAGATGAGGCCGCCGCAGCAGCAGAGCCAGTGCCGGAGTATGTGCGGGATATAGTGATCCCTGTTAACTCCCTGAAGGGCGATTCGCTACCGGTCAGCACCTTTAGTGTTGATGGTACTGTTCCCGTAGGTACCACTAAGTACGAAAAGCGAGGTATCGCTGTTAACGTGCCCAAGTGGATAACCGAGAACTGCATTCAGTGTAACCAGTGCTCTTTCGTTTGTCCCCATGCCGCGATTCGGCCATATTTGGCAACGGAAGAGGATCTAGCCAATGCACCGGAATCCTTCAAGACCCGCAAGGCAGTTGGCAGGGGCCTAGAGGGACTACAGGCTGCAGTGCAGATTTCGCCGCTAGATTGTACCGGTTGCGGTGTCTGTGCTGTTACTTGTCCTGCTAAGGAAAAGGCTCTGGTCATGACTCCCCTAGAGGAGATTGCTGACGTAGAGATTGAGAAATACAATTTCGCCGAAAGCTTGCCATATAGAGAAGTCAATGTTAACCATGAGACTGTCAAGGGTAGTCAGTATCGCCAGCCTTTGCTTGAGTTCTCGGGTGCCTGTGCTGGTTGCGGTGAGACTCCTTATGCTAAGCTAGTCACCCAGCTCTTTGGGGACCGCATGATTGTAGCTAATGCTACTGGATGCTCCTCTATCTGGGGTGGCAGTGCTCCGGTTTGCCCATATACAACCAACCATGAAGGTCGAGGACCTGCTTGGGCCAACTCCCTCTTTGAGGACAACGCCGAGTTTGGATTTGGTATGGCTCTAGCAGTTAAGCAGAAGCGGGGTAGAGCGCAAACGGCGGCTCTGGCTTTGATGGACGCCGATATCTCTGCTGAGCTAAAGGCGGCTCTTCAGGGCTGGCTAGACAATACCGATGACGGAACTAAGTCCCGGGAGTTCGGGGAGCAGATCGTAAGCCTCCTACCTGCTGAATTGGCCAAGGCAGACGGAGATGTTAAGGGTTGGCTCACCGAAATCGATAGTTTCTCCGATTATTTGACGAAGAAATCCGTTTGGATTTTCGGTGGAGACGGTTGGGCCTATGATATTGGCTACGGTGGACTCGATCACGTGCTAGCCTCCGGTGAAGACGTCAATGTGCTTGTCTTCGATACGGAAGTATACTCTAATACCGGTGGTCAGTCTTCCAAGGCGACACCCACGGCAGCAGTGGCCAAGTTTGCTGCTTCCGGTAAGAAGATCCGCAAGAAGGATCTAGGCATGATGGCCATGTCTTACGGCTATGTGTACGTGGCTACAGTAGGTATGGGTGCTAACATGAACCAGCTAATGCGGGCTCTCACAGAGGCAGAGCGTTACAAGGGTCCCTCCCTAGTCATCGCTTACTCGCCCTGTATCAACCATGGTATCAATATGACCAATAGTCAGGCTGGTATCAAGGAAGCTGTTGAGTCTGGTTACTGGCCACTATATCGCTACAACCCAGAGCTAGCTGCCGAAGGCAAGAATCCCTTTATCTTGGATTCCAAGGAGCCCAACGGTAAGTTCCGTGAGTTCCTCTTGAGCCAGGTGCGCTACTCTAGCCTACGGCGGCAGTTCCCAGAAGTGGCTGAAGAGCTCTATGCCCAAGCGGAAGCAGAAGCAATGGCTCGTTATGCCCACTATCGTCGACTAGCCGATATGGATATGAGCAAATAATCGATGTTAAGATAGAACAATAGGAACAATAAGAGGCTGGTGGGATGATTCCTACCAGCCTTATTTTATCTTGGGCCAATGCCAAGGCACTAGTTATCGGGGGTGATCAAGCCCAGCCACTCGTGGCTACTTCACTTGCAGCCTTCCAGCTTTCCTCGCGAATAAGGTCCAAGATTTCTGTTTTTAGCCGCATAAAAGTTGAAGACGTTTTCACCGAAAATTCTCGGGGTCTAGGGATAGGTACGGCAATCTCTGCCTTTAGGCACCCCGGTCTAGCCGTCATCACGTAGACACGATCACCCATGAAGATAGCCTCATCGATATCATGGGTGACAAATAGGATGGTTTTCTGGGATTTTTCCCAAACGCTGAGCAAGAGTTCTTGCATCACAGTGCGGGTTTGGGCATCTAGGGCACCAAAGGGCTCATCCATGAGCAGTATCTCGGGATCATTAGCTAAAGCCCGGGCGATGGCCACCCGCTGTTTCATACCACCGGATAGATTGCTTGGATACATATTGCCGAAACCATTTAGGCCTATTAGTTCTAGATAATGTGCGACAATGTCATCTCGTTCTTTTTTTGGTATGCCCTTTAATTGCAGACCGAAGGCAATATTCTGCCCCACTGTCAACCAAGGAAATAACGTGTAGGCTTGAAAAACCATGCCTCTATCGGAACCGGGGCCTTTGATCTGGTGATTGTTTAGCTTAACATGGCCTGAAGATGGCTCCGTTAGCCCGGCAATGATCTTCAGAATAGTAGATTTGCCACACCCAGATGGTCCCAATATGGTGACAAACTCGCCATCTTGCACATCAAAACTGGTATCTCTAAGGGCTGTAATGGTATGGCCCTTTTGCTCAAAGGTCTTGGATACGTGATGCACCCGTAGTTTTGGCACTTTCTTTGAAGCATATCCATCGATGAGTTGTAGATATTCTTTGGGCATAGCTGTCATTACTCTGACCCCCTTTCTAACCAGGGGAACATCCTGGTATAAGCTGCCTTAAACAGCATGTCAGTGAGTAGCCCAAGCAGGCCAATAATCAAGATGCCCACGATAATTCCAGCTGTTCTAAGGAACCTTTGGGACTCCATGATCATGTAACCAAGACCAGAGCTAGCTGCAACGAGCTCTGCCACCACTAGATAGGTCCATGCCCAGCCCAATGTGATGCGCAAAGTATCCATGATGCCCGGTAATGCCCCGGGCAAGATTACCTTGATAAAGGCAGCCTTCTGGGTAGCTCCTAAGGTGTAGGATGTATCAACTAATTCCTTGGAAACATTTTTGGTCACATCCCTGACCATGAGTACTTGTTGGAAGAAGGTGCCAATGAAGATCACCGCGATTTTTTGCAGATCCCCAATACCAATCCAGAGGATCAAAAGGGGAATGAACGCCGATGCCGGCATATAGCGGATGAAGCCGACAACGGGTTCTACTAACCCTTCGGCGACCTTAAAGGAGCCCATCACAAGGCCCAGAGGTATGCCAATTAGGGATGCCAGGACAAATCCAGTTGTTACCCGGTAGACGCTTGCGACAATATCCAAGAACAGACCAAGCTCAGTTAGCATAGTCCAAAATTGCCGAACTACATCTGAAGGGGAGGGCAAAAAAAGTGTGGGGACATGGCCACCATAGGTGAGTAAACACCATAACCCGAATAGGGCAGCGAAGGAGGCGAGACCTAAGCATACAGATATATGGGAGGGGATATCCTCCTTGAGTTTGAAGTACTGCTTGACTTGCATATTCACACCCCTGTAGACACGGAGGTGGGGAACCCCGAATATGAAGCTCCCCGTCACCCGCTTTCCAGTTTAGTTACGAGTAGTTATTTGAACATACATTTCCTGGTAGATGCTCGTTGATACTCTTTTTGGGTATCCGGTCCATAGATGTAGCAACCTATGGTCGGCTATTTTTCTAATGCCATGAGAAATCTTGGCTCCACTAGCTCCTTTATATCCTTTTTCTCAGGAATGATTTTTAGATCATAGTAAAAGTCGGTGGAGTTTTGCAGTGTCGTATAAAGGGGGCCAGGCTCTGACTCAGTACCGAAGAAAGCTAGATTATCTTCATAATCCATGAGTTTTAGGCCAGCCAGGGTCTCCACGAACTCCTCTGATGTGATACCCATTCCTGCTGCCATGAGGAGATTGCTCTCCTCAGTATGCTCATGCCAGTACTCCATGGCTTCTTGCATGGCATGGACGAAGGCCTGAACAGCTTCGGGATTCTTTTTGACATAATCGGCATGGAAGCTCAAAGAGTCGGCAATGACTCCTGGGAATTCCTTTGTGCTGGTAAGCACGTGACCTGCTGCTTCGCTACCTTTGCTTAGCCAGGGCTCCCAAGTTACCGCCGCGTCCACCCGGCCTGCCACAAAGGCGGCTCCTGCATCTCCGGCAGTCATATTGACAGCTATAATGTCTTTTTCCGTCATGCCTACGCTATCTAGTGCAGTAAGTAGTAGTAGATGGCTGGTTGATCCTCGCAAAAAGGCAACTTGCTTGCCTTTCAGATCCGTAATGCTTTGAATCTCCGATTTCGCCAATATGCCATCTCCACCGAAGGAGTCATCAAAGGCCCACACGATTTTCAAAGGGATACCAGCGGCGGCAACAGTGACCTGGACATCCAGTGCAGTGGCGAGTGCATCAACTTTTTTGCCGGCAAAGGCTTGTTTGCGGGTGCTTAGATCTTGAGTTACGGACAACTCCACATCTAGCCCATGTTTGTCGAAAAAGCCCTTGTCCTTGGCAAGGTAAAGGGGGGCATAGCCACTCCAAGTGGGCAAAGAGATAATCATGGATTTGCTTGACGCTAGGGCAGGGCCACCCATACTAGCCAAACCAAGAACCATTAGTAATGCCAACATCCCGATTAGGTACCGTTTTTTCAATGAAAACCCCTCCTCAGATCTTCAGCTAGCGCTTATGTGAATGATTATACACCATCCCCATATAACTATGCAAGTGCCTGAAGAGGGTTTTCTGATTTTCTCCATACAACAATATGCCTTTTAGCGTTTCATAGGGTCTCCCCCAACCACAACATATCCTCTTTGCGGCCCACGGTGATGCGTAAATGCCGTGGTAGCCCAAACAGGGCTGCATCCCGGACAATGATCCCCGCCTTTGCAAGCCTCTTATACACTGTAGCTGCTTCTTGGTGGGTATCAACCAGTACGAAATTTGTTTCTGAGGGAATATACGATAGTTTGTGCTCTGTTAGGATGTCGTATAGATATTGGCGGTTTTCGGTGTTTAAATCCCGTATCGTGTCCTGATATGCGACATCCTGCCAACTAGCCAAGGCCCCGACTTGTCCGATGCGATTTACATTAAAAGGTGGCCGCACCCGCTGCAAGCTGTCTATGATGGATGCGTGGCCAATGCCAAAGCCCACCCTGGCCGATGCCAAGCCATGGAGTTTTGAGAAGGTACGGATGATGAGCAAGGCCTTTCTACTACGCAGGAAATCTAGGGCTGAATTGTAGCTTGGATCTGTCACATAGTCAACATATGCTTCATCCACGACTAGCAGAATATCTTCATGTAGCTCCTGCATCAGTTGGGCCAGTTCTCCCCGGGAGACAATGGTGCCTGTGGGATTGTTGGGATTACAGACAAAAACCATTTTGGTTCTCGGGGTGACTTGCTCAAGAATTGCATTGACATCGATACGAAAATCCCTTAGTGGCACTTTGAGGGGTTTAGCGCCCATGGCCATAGTGGAAGCCGCGTACTGGCCAAAGGTAGGACTGGGGATGATTACCTCTTCACCTGGATCTAGGAAGGCCAAGGTCGTAAGTAGTATTAGCTCATCGGCTCCATTCGTCAAGATGAGTTGATCCGGCCCAACTCCAAGATCTCTGGCCAAGGTTGCCCTCAAGGCATCGCCAGAGGCGTCTTGGTAGAGGTGTAGGGCAGTTAGTTCTTTATGCATTGCCTCTATGGCCCGTGGGGAAGGGCCATATGGGTTTTCGTTAAATGATAGCTTCGCCACACGCTCTGTGCCTAACCTGCGCTTGATCTCATCTATCGGCAGATCAGGTAGCTCGGGCTCAAAGGGGCGCAGATTATTGAGACTAGGCCGTGTCAATTTGGCCACATTAATTCCCCCAATCTGGTTTTTGTCTTGCCATGTCTATTTGGTGTCTCAAGTTTTCCATCCTACCTTAACCTCCGCACCCTTCACTACGAAACGCTTGTCCCCAGCTATCGGCTTGTTGGATAGCCTCGATCACCATCTGCTCTGTGACGGGAAATGGCATTGCCGCCATATCCTCTACAGCCAAAGACAAAGTGGCGATGCGGCTCCAGTCGTTATCGGTAAGCTCTTCGATACCTAGCTGGGTAAGGGTAATGGGTAGACCGATTTGCTGGGCAAGGTTGAGAAATTCTTGAACCTCTCCCCAGGGGCGTTCCTCAAGGGCTAATTGGGCCAGGATGCCAAAACCAACGATCTCTCCATGGACCATGTCATGTACTGCATCCATTACGGTGAGACCAGAGTATATGGCATGGGCCGCTGCAGTTCGGGCATCATCGCCTCCTAAACCACTGACACTACCAGCAATGGCAATGATGGTATCTACCACTTGATCGAGGGCTTCCGATGGCTGCCCTAACTGTACGGAGCGATAGGCACTAGGCCCTGCTTCGACAATGATATCCTTGCATAGCTTGCCAAGGGCTAGTCCCGCCCGCACTGGAGCAGATAGGTTTTGCCCTCTGGTGGAGGCAGCTAACTCATACCATTTGGCCAGTGTATCACCTAGTCCCGAGACTAGGAAGCGCACCGGTGCTTTTGCGATGATCTTGGTATCGACCAGCACCGCGGAGGGCATGGCGGCCTTCCTGGAAAACTCCAGATACTGGCCATTATCGTCATATATGGCAGCCAGTGGCGTCCAGGCTGCACAGGTAGCGGCAATAGTTGGGATTGTGATTAGGGGTAGACCACTGGCAAAGCCAACGGCCTTAATGGCATCTAGTGCTCGACCTCCTCCTATGGCTACGATGCAATCGGCCTTCAGCCGAAGGGCTTTGGCACATAAAGTGTTGATGTTCTGCCAGCTACATTGGCCACCATACCATTCAATGCCAACTATCTCTAGGTCAGCTCTTTCTAAGGCAGTAATTACTGTCCCTTCAGTTACCGATAGAGCTGTCTTGCCGCCGGCAACTAATACCCGCTGACCTATGGGGGCAGTGGTCTTTCCAATTTGGGGCAAAGTGTCATATCCCCTTAAATAGACAGGTGGTCCAACATTGCGTTGTAGCAAAGCACTCCCTCCCCTTTTCTAGCACATTACATCCAGTAGTTGCTCAAATATATACATAGAACCTGCATCATTTTACATAAAGCCCGAGTGTATTATACATTCCACTCGGGCTCTTTAGCAAGCTTGGCGCCTGGCACCACATTCTATATAGGGACCGGAAGAGCAGATCCTCGTTTAGTTTCGTGGTCTACCCAATGCCCAGGACCAATTTAGCTACACTAAAATAAACCAAAATCCCTACACCGTCCACCAATGTGGTGATGAGTGGTCCTGATACAATTGCCGGATCTACCTTTAGTTTATGCAGGGTCATAGGTAGTATGGCCGCCACAGTTGATGCCCAGGCAATGATGAAAAAGGCACTAATCCCAACCACAATACCTAAACTGCTATTGGCCACTCCACCCATGGTGGCTGCTCTAAGGTATGCGGCACCACCTACAACTGCCCCTAAAAGTATGCCGGTGGACATCTCCTTTTTTAGGGCCTTGAGGGTGTCATCTACCCCAATCTCGCCCAGCGCTAGTGCTCTTACTAAGGTTGTGACCGTTTGGGAACCAGAGTTACCACCGGCATCAATTAGTAACGGTATGAAAAATGATAAAGCAATTACCTCTGTTAGCGCATCTTCAAAGTGGCGCATGATATTGCCTGTGATGGCCTCCGCAAAAAACAGGACTAGAAGCCACCACACCCTCTTCTGAAAGAGCGTAAGTACTGGAGTCTTAAGGTATGAGTCTATGAGAGGCTCACTACCACCTAGCTTTTGGATGTCCTCTGTCGCTTCTTCTTGGATGACATCAACTAGGTCATCGACACTGATGACTCCCACTAAGCGATTAGAGGAATCTACCACCGGGATAGCCAGAAAGTCATATTGGGAGAGAATGCGGGCGGCTTTCTCCTGATCACTATGGGCATCAACGACTATAGGGTTGTTGGCTACAATCTCTGAAAGCTTAGTATGGGGTGAAGCCATGATTATTTCCTTCAAAGAAACGACATCAATTAGCTGACCCCGAGCATTCGTGACATAGATGTAGGACACAATTTCAGCTCGGCGGCCTACTTTACGAATATGTGCCAGTGTTTTCTCTACAGTCCAGCCCTCCCGGGCCGCTATATAGTCTACAGTGGCCAAGCTTCCCGCGGTATCTTCAGGGAAGGACATCAATGTATCAATCCGTTCCCGATATTCCTCCGGCAGCCAAGTCAAAAGCACCTCTGCTTGCCGTGGATGAATTGCTAAGAGCAGGTCCACTGTGGCATCACTAGGTAAGGTCCCGAATAAAGCCCGGGCCCGTTCCTCGTTGCAGTGATGTATAAGGCCATATTGGACTTCTGGCTCGAGGTACTCTAGCACTTCGGAGGCTAGATCCAGGGGCAGCACCTCAATAAATTGTTGCTGCTCGCCGCGCTCTAGCTCCAGGAGCACCTGAGCTATGTCAAATGGCTGTAAGTGTGCTATACTGTCCATCACCAACTCTTGATTGTCGGGTGCAGATAGTGCGGCCTTCAAACCCTCTATTATATCTTGCACCTTGGATCCCCCCTTTTCTGTGGTATGCTATTACTTAGGATATACCCGTTGTGGGTAGTATCTATGAATCTCCGGTCCAGACTAGGACCGCTATCATTATAGCATGTATACTAACGCAATAGTAGGTTAAGATGGCCCATAGAGCCCATACAGGGCTGTCTCTAGACCTGCCAGTGCCGTCGAATTGGTTGCAGGAATGGCAGTCTCTCTCTGGAATAATCTTAAAGTGATATCGTAGCAAGTACAGGCCGTCAAGTAGCACGAATTAGTAGGAGGGAACGCTTGGGTGTCGACTTTGAAAAGGTTTGCTAGTTACTATCGCTATGAATGGAAGCTATTTTTGGTTGATATGATCTGTGCTTGTCTCATCGCTGGCATGGATCTAGTATTCCCCATAGTCACCAGGATGTTCATGAAGGATCTTATACCTAACCTCCAGCTGCGGCTAATAGTGGTTTGGATCGGGCTCCTGGTTCTAATGTATTTCCTGCGCCTTATCTTACAGTATATCGTGGATTATTGGGGTCATGTGGTTGGGGTGAGGATGGAGTATAGGATGCGCAAAGATCTCTTCTCCCACCTACAGACCATGGATTTTCAGTTCTTCGATAACACCAGGGTGGGACACCTGATGTCCCGAATTGTCAATGATCTCCGTGATGTATCGGAACTAGCTCACCACGGCCCTGAGGATCTATTTATAGCGTCTTTGATGTTGATCGGTTCCTTCGTGTATTTGGTCAATATTAACGTCCAGCTTACCTTGATAGTCTTTATTTTTGTCCCCTTTATAGCTTGGTATGCCATTGCTATGCGGCACCGGATGAGTGAGGCATTCCGGGCAGAGCGGGAGCGAATTGCCGAGGTCAATGCTGATTTGGAGAATAGCCTTTCTGGCATGAGGGTGGCAAAGAGTTATACCAACGAAGACTATGAAATGAACAGATTTGATAATGCAAACGTCAATTTCCGTGATGCCAGGGAGAGGGCCTATAAACACATGGCGGAGTACACCTCAGGCCTCAACTTTTTGACCAACCTCCTCAATGTAGCGGTACTGGGGGCGGGGGGCCTTTACATGTATCATGGGTTAATTGATATGGCTGATCTGACTGCCTACCTCATGTTCATCAGCTTCTTTTTGCAGCCCATTAGGCGTTTAACTGCCTTTACACAGCAGTATCAGCAGGGGATGAGTGGCTTCAATCGGTTTTTGGAGCTGATGGATATCGAGCCGGAGATTGTAGATAGACCCGACGCGGCCCCACTTGACGATGTAGAGGGCAGAATTGAGCTGAGAAATGTTTCCTTTGAGTATCAGGAAAGATCGCCTGTTCTCTATGATGTCAATCTGGAGATTGCTCCGGGCAAGACCGTGGCCTTGGTGGGTCCTTCTGGAGGAGGCAAGACCACTCTTTGTCATCTGATCCCTCGCTTTTACGATGTGACCCAAGGGGAGATCTTAATTGATGGCCAAGATGTCCGTGATATGCAGCTTTACTCACTGCGGAAAAACATCGGCCTCGTCCAACAGGATGTGTTCCTATTTACCGGCAGCATTAGGGATAATATCCTGTATGGCAATCCCACTGCCTCTGATCACGAAGTGATTGCTGCGGCCAAAAGTGCTGATATCCATGACTTTGTCATGGGCTTGCCTGAGCAGTATGACACTTACGTAGGCGAGCGGGGTGTAATGCTTTCCGGTGGTCAAAAACAGCGAATCTCCATTGCCCGGGTTTTTCTAAAGAATCCGCCCATCCTGATCTTAGATGAGGCCACCTCTTCTTTAGATAATGCTACTGAGTTTATCATCCAGGAATCCCTAGACAAGCTTAGTGAAGGGCGGACCACTTTGATTATTGCCCACCGCCTTTCCACGATCAAGAACGCCGACGTAATCGTGGTCTTGGAGGATGGACGAATTGTGGAGCAGGGTAGCCACGATGAATTGCTAGCTAGTGATGGAGTATACGCTAAGTTGTATACCTCCCAGTTTAAGGCAGAAGCATCTGATGTGGTTGCCTAGCCTAGCATGGAGCCTAGCAGGGGGTAGCGTTATAACCATTTGTGCGAGTCAAGACTTGACCATTAGTGAGGAGTATAGGGGTAAAGTCTGTTGTGGCATCAAGCATGGGTAGACATATCGTAGCCGGCAACGTAGCCGACGAAAAGCGTAGGTAAATATCACAGAAGGAAATACCCCCATCAAAGATGGGGGTATTTGTTTTCCCAGGTGATGCCATGGTGCGAAGGTATAGGTGGTGTGGCTACCCTTTATAACTAGGTGCTCTTTGAGTATCCTAGTTGAAGTTCGGGGCTTTCGTCAGGGCAGCTTTGCCCACGAATCTTTGATCTATATAGTGGAAAGCAGTTCCCAGGAGGAGCTCTGCTATGGGCAGTAGGAAAGCCGATGAGTCACCGGACCCTATTCCTATTGCAGCTACGGCCATTATGCCGTGGCTAGTCCCTAGGATCCAAAGTACTGGTCCTGTTAACCGGAGAAACTGATGTACAAGACCAATGAGAGTCTCCGTGGCGGTATACATCTCAAGGCTATACACCAAAAAGCCTAATCCCACTATGCCACCAATTAGTACAAGGGCCTTATCCATCAAGTTAAAGGCCGCGTAGCTTGGCATATATAGCTGACCCAGTAGTAACCAACAATTCCTCGCTACCATTAGGGTCAGCAAGACCAACCCACAAGAGACTATCCCCAAGGTGATGGCCAACAAGATTCGCAAGGTCTGTCGCAACTAAATCCTCCTACCTTCTCTCGTAAAGTGGCAAGTCGCTAAGCAGCTCTGCCTCTAAACCCTTTGACTAGCTATACCTGATGGCGAATTTAACCATCAACTAGAGACAGAAGAGACGGCCAAAACACATAATATGCAACATTGATGCGAGTTTTCTCCTTTATAGTATAGTTCTTCGGGCAGAAGAGTCCTCCTCTATTTGGGGGATTTGTGGATAGTGTCCTAAATGAGCGTGGCGAGGGTTTTGGGAGACCGCGTCTGGAGCGTCCGTGGGGACTGGGCTTGTTAACCCTTAAAAGGCCGTGTGCCATGCGCCACGGCCTTTTGCCTATTCTGCAAAGAACAATTATCGAAAGGGTGGTATCTGCAATTTAAGCAAATAGGTAAAAATAACCAGGAAATCAGACCTATGGTGGCGAATTTACAAATTGAAAATACCTAAGCATTCCCGAGAACTGCAAGAATTGTTATAGATGTTTACACCATAGACGGGAGGAGACGTACATGCAGATATGCTATTCGCACCATGGCAGTCGATTGGTATTTCGGCGCAGCACGGATAGAATTCAGCTCTTGGGATTATTCGGAAAGACGTCTTTACCTCGGCCTTACCTCGAAGGTGGCGATATCTTGCAGATACAATTTGCCACACGGACGGCCTACCTAGCGGGACCTAGTGAAGTGCATTGTCTTTCGGCAGAACGCATGCACCTAGTAGCGCTTTATGAGATTACCCAAAGCAAAGGGGATCTGGTGGTGATCATCCTTAAGGATCTCACTACGGGCATCCTGGCAGAGGTCAATTACCTCTTAGACTATGATTCCCCGACTATTAGGATGTGGATACGGGTGAGAAATGATGGCCCGATCACGCTACAGTTGCATCTTGTACGTTCTGCAATCTTACATAATCTTGGTGCCGGAGGTATTATGCCTTGGCATAAAAAAACATACATATACCTTTGTCAATGCCTAGGTTCAGGTGGTGAGCAGTGGCGAAGATTACCACAACGTAAGGCGATTGGGAGCAATTCATGGTCTGCGCCGGATGTATTACCGGTAGGGATTTTGGAGGATGTAGAGACCGGTAAGGCATGGTATTGGTTCCTAGAGCATTCGTACCTTTGGGATTGGGAAATTGGTGAGGAGACAGCTGGTAGTCTCTCTCTTTGGGTCAATGATCACACCCCCCGGCAAAACGGTTGGAGGATGGAGTTACAGCCTGGTTCCACCTTCAAGACCTCTCCAGTAGCCTTTGGCCTTGTGCTAGGTGGTAGCAAACAGGCATGGAAAGCCCTGAGGGCACATTGGCGTCAGGTGCTGAAACCTAGTCATTGCCCCTCTGTTATGGGCTATGGGTAATAGGTTTCCGGTCTTAAAACCAAGTGAAAAAAGCGGGCTAGCTAGGTATGTCAAGTTAGCCCACTTATTGGTTTATCGAGTTTTTCACTCCTGCTATCGGACAGGAAATGGTAGATTTCGAATGCAATGAACTGGCATTGATGCAATATTGCCTTTCCTAGGTTAGGCGGTTAGGCTTTCGGCCAAGGTCATTACGTTTTGGAGGGTCTCCTTTGAATCCTTGCTAGGTCTGTACTCCAATCCAACCCAGCCTGTATACCCGGTATCCTGAATAGCTCTTAGCACATTCATGTAGTTGATCTCACCAGTGCCCGGTTCATGGCGGCCAGGGTGGTCTGCTATATGGAAATGGCCTATGAGGTCAATGTTGCGCTTAATCGTTGAGATCAAATTGCCTTCTGTGATTTGTTGATGATAGACGTCATAGAGTACTTTAACATTTTGACTATTTACTGCCCGGATAATGTCAAAGGCCTCTGCTGAACGGCTTAGGAAGTAGCCCTTATGATCCACAAGGATGTTGAGGGGCTCTACTAGGAGGGTAACTTCTGCGACCTCCAATATGGGTGCACAGGCTTTTAGCCCATCTAGTAACGACAAAACCTGGTCTTTCCGGGATATATCATCTAGTTCTGCCCCTGTTTGAGTAATTAGCTGGGTACATCCCAATTTCTTGGCGACATCAATAGAACGCTTAAGGCCCTCTATATATGTCTCCCTTTGTCTGGCGTCAACTAAAGAGGCAAAAACTGTACAGAAAGCAGCTATAGAAAGGCCTAGCTGCGATGTGGCGTCCGCAAGCTCGTCTATGTTCTTGTTTTCCCAACCCCAGAATTCAAAGCCCTCAAAACCTAGCTCTTTGAGATGTTGAAGTCGTTTGGGCAGATCGTCTTCCTGGAAAAACATTTCTATACAAGGGGAAAGGCGCATAGGTAGTCTCCTTTCTGGCTGCCGTAAAACCTAAGATTAGGCCTAGTGACATGGGGTAAGGGTAGGCGCTATCGATTTACGTCACTTGTAACATACTTTAATGGGTTTGCCTGTCTCAAGGGATTCGTTTGCCGCCAGAGTTACCGCTAGACTGCGCATCGCATCCCTGTAAGGCGAACGCACCATGGTGGGATCCTTGGCCTTAACTGCGTCTATAAAGGTGCGGTCACTGCGGAGGCCCTGATCGATGATTCGCTTCTCTTCCCGAACTAAGTACCGAGAGTGATAACGAACCGCTGTGCGCAGCTCATACTCAATGCGGGCATCTTCGCAGTAGATCTCAATTCCATTGCGGGGTACGGCATCTTTCAAATAGTCACCAGTGATGATGTTGCCAATTGTGCCATTGTCAAAGGTAAGTACTACAGACGAATAATCCTCTACATCGTAGTTTTCAATGCCTGTCATAATCCCTTTGCCAGCGGCGGCGTAGACTGTTTCAACTTCGCCAAAGAGTAACCTTGCAAGATCATAAAGATGAATGGTTTGCTCTACAATTTGCCCACCGGACTCGGCCTTTACTCGCCACCAGGGTACTGTGGGCATGCCTCCGACCCAGGCACCGGTGAATAGGCCAATCTGTTTATCTTCTATAAAGGTGCGGAGGCTATCAATAATATCTAGGTATCTGTCCTGGAAACCAACTGCCGAGACAACGCCTGCTTTCTCGATGGCTTTGGCTACCTCTTTTGCCTTAGCCATGGAGAGACACATGGGTTTTTCAACGAATATATTGATGCCCTTTTCCACGGCAGCGGTCTCAGTATCGGTGTGGGAGCCGGGTGGGATGCAGACAAAAACTGCATCGAGGTTTTCCTTTTCATACATAGGCAAATGGGAATCATAGGGGGTTGCTCCATACAGCTTTGCCATCTCTTTGGCTCTTTCGGGAATGATGTCACAAGTTGCCACAATCCGCACATCATCCATTTTCTCCAGATGGCTAGTGTGCCACTTAGCAATACCGCCACACCCAACCATTCCAACTCGTACAGTCATGGAAGTTCCTCCTCGCTCAAGGTGATGGTGCCAATTTTACCTATCTGGTCTATGGGTCACAGTGATTATTCCACGTATGCACCACTTTCCCTCTTTTCTGGAAAC
>JAAZMF010000130.1 GCA_012798955.1 Bacillota bacterium
ACCGCCTCAACAACCTGATCTGCCAGTGCCAACACTTGGCTATGGGCGAACCCACCGACAATGGACCCAGTTTCGATTTCAGTAGGTGATTTGAGGTTTTTGGCCAGCTCAATAATCTCAGAAAAGTCCTTCTGACCATTTACATCTGCCTCGATATGCTTACATCCAGGGTATCCCGCCGAACCAGTAGTGAAAATCCTGCTTCTGACTTCTTCACTTCTGGGTGGGACTATGCAGTTGGTTGTGAATAGAATAGGACCGTTAAAGGAAGCAAACTCCTCTATCTGCTGCCACCACGCATTACCATAGTTCCCCACGAAGTTATCGTACTTTTTGAAGGCGGGATAATAATGGGCAGGTAACATTTCACCGTGGGTATAGACATCCACCCCGGTATCTTTAGTCTGCTCCAGTAGCTGCTCCAGATCTACCAAATCGTGACCAGAGATCAATATTGCCGGGTTATCCCTGACACCAATATTCACTTCCGTAATCTCCGGATTACCGTATCTAGACGTATTGGCCTCATCAAGTAGGGCCATGGCATCCACACCATGTTTCCCTGTCTCTAAAGTCAAGGCAACAAGGTCATCGGCGGTAAGACGGTCATCTAGCGTGGCCGCTAGGGCCTTATATAAAAAGGCGTAAAGTCCATCATTTTCCTTGCCGATGTTTAGAGCATGCTCAGCATATGCCGCTAGGCCCTTTAGTCCATAGATGATCATCTCCCTAAGAGATCTTATATCCTCATCCTCAGTAGATAATACACCTATAGAAGCGGCCTTTTCCAGCATACTCTCTCTATCACTAACCGTGAAACTTGCCGCATCATGCAAATCGCTAGCTGTCACGTTGGCCCCAAGCTCGTCCCTGATAGCCAGCATCCGTGTAATCTGATCACTAAGGGCGGCATCGTCAAAATTAGCATTTGTGATAGTCATAAAAAGGCCGCTAAGCATCTCGTGATTAGCAGAATCAAGTTCCTTAACATCAAGTTTGCCCTTCATCACTATATCGGAAATACCCTTTAAGGTATATATAAGCAGGTCTTGAAGCTTAGCTACCTCTTCAGTCTTGCCACATATTCCCCGAACTACGCATCCCGTTCCTTTAGCTGCTTCTTGACATTGAAAACAAAACATGCTCACAGAAAAACCTCCCCTTGTTTAGTAGTCCCTAGACAGGACCTATTTCATACTATACCACTTAAGACTGTTTTTCAAACCGATTCTCCTCCATGACCTCTTGACTTGGGATCCGACGAGCCCTCATCCGAAGCCCCTCAACAATCAGTCTAGCCCACGGGGTCCCTTGAAAACAACAGTTCTACCCCTACCACTGTGTTTCGCTTGGTACAAAGCATTATCTGCCATTTGAAATAGCTCTTCATACAGATATGCCCCGTCCACCAAAGCTATACCGGCACTTACAGATACCTTTGCCTCGGGCGAGATCTTGCGGGCCATCTTGCTTAACCGGCGGCATCTTGTTGATACAGCCTTAACGGAAGGCACGTCTTTCATATAGACACAGAATTCATCGCCGCCGATCCGGCCAATAATATCTGTACTCCGAAAGGTACGCCTTAGGATCTCGGCTAGATTTTGCAGTACGTGATCTCCGACATAGTGGCCATGCCCATCGTTAATCTCCTTAAATGAATCGACATCGAAGAGTATAAAAGCATCTAGCGTATCTACCTCCTTAGTATGAAGTCTTTCCATGACCAGCGCCTTGTAGGTTGTGGCATTATATAAGCCCGTCAAACCATCAGTCTGTGCCTGAACAACCAAGGCCTCTTTCTCCGCCATTTCCTTACTAATATCAACCAATTTCCCCAAGAGCGATTTGGTATTTCCGTATTTGTCGCATACACAAGAGTTGATCACCTTAAAAGTGGCCTGCCCACCACCAGCCAATGGTACTTTTATCTCATAGGCTGTGTCGTTACTCGATTTGCATGATCCCTCAGATCGATTAACTAGCTGCGAATGTCGTAGTAGGCTATCCTTGAGTATGGCACGGGCCCCATCGAGTGCCTGTGATGTACCGAAAATCTCTAGGCATCTTTCTGACAGTACCAATTCATCGTCTCGTATCTTATACTCATAGAGATACTCATTGGCAAGCTCAGATAGAATTTCATGGCGCTGATTCTG